>JALHSW010000505.1 GCA_022865365.1 Acidimicrobiia bacterium
GCTGCACGTTCCCACTGATCACGCGCGAGCCGCGCTGGTCGAGCAGCGTGATCTCGCGCGAGATCGCGGTGTCCTTGTTGATGTTGGCTGCAACTTGCACGGGGCCGAGCACCTGCTGACCCTGAGGCATCACGAACGCTTCCATCTTCCCGTAGTCGCGCGGGTCCGACTTCGCGGTCATGAACGACACCAAGCGTGTCTGCTGGTTGTCCTTCGACACCGGCACGAACGGCTGGAGGATCAGGAAGCTCTCGCGGTCGTCGCCCGGGAGCCGGATGAAGAGGTAGTACGGATCCTGGCGCTGGGTCTGCGCCGTGATCTGGGGGGAGCGGCCCGACTGGCGGTTGCTCGATGCAGCCGCGGGGATCGACCCCACGACGGCGCTCGGATCGGGGGAGAGCAGCCAGCGTTCGTTGCCCGAGTAGAAGCGTCGCGCTTCGGTCACGTGGTACGTCGCGAACACGCTCGACTGCAACTTGAAGAGGTCTTCCGGGAAGCGCAGGTGCGCCCGAAGCGCGTCCGGCATCTCGCTGAACTTCGAGAACAGGTCGGGGAACGCCTTCTGGTACGACTGGATGATCGGATCGCTCGGGTCGATCACGTAGAACTTGACCGTGCCCTCGTACGCATCGACGGTCGCCTTCACCGAGTTGCGCGCGTAGTTGACGTCGCCCGCGAGCCCACCGGACCCGCTGAACAGCTGACCATACGGGTACTGGTCCGATGTCGTGTAGCCGTCGAGGATCCAGGTGGTCTTGCCGCCGACGATGACCGGGTACGGGTCGGCGTCGAACTGCAGGAACGGTGCGAGTTTCTCGACGCGCGCGCGGATGTCGCGGTTGAACAGGATCTTCGAGTCGTCGGTGATCTGGCCCGAGATCAGCGGATCGAGCTGCCCGAACTTCAGTGCAAACGCGGCCTTGCGCACGAAGCTCGACAACCTCACACCGTCCTTGCCCTTGTAGCGGGTGTAGTTGTCACGCGCGCCCTGCTGCGCGAAGTTGAACTCCTTCTGCTTGGCGTCGGTGATCACGTACCCGTCGAGGCCCTCGCCGAGGTACACCTGCGCGCCCCGGTCCGACAGCGGCAGCGCCTCCCCCTGGGGTGGGACGTCGCTCAAGACGAAGGCCGGCGAGCCATCGGAGTTCGCCTTGTTGCTCGGCGCGGCGACCGCTCCGAAACCGTGGGTGTACACGATGTGCTCGTTGACCCACGACTGGCTCGGGAGCTCGGAGCTGTTGAGCTCCCGGGCCGAGATCAGGACCTGGGTCGTCTGACCGTTGAGGTCGTACCGATCGACGTCGACATCGTTGATCCGGTAGTAGGTCTGGAGCGCCTGGAGCGTCTGATAGGTCGACCGGATGACCCCGGGATCCCACAGGCGCGCGTTGTTGATCGTGGGCAGGTTGGCCTGCACCGTGTCGGGCTGGAGGTCCTCGGTGTAGTTGAAGTTCTTGACGTCGACGCCAGTCAGGTTGAACGAGTTGCGGGTCGCCTCGATGTTGCGGCGGATGTACGGGCGCTCTTTCGCATACTCGTTGGGCGTCACCTTGAAGTTCTGGATCGCGGCGGGGTAGATCGTGCCGACCACGAGCGCGACAAACGCCCACAGCCCCACCGCGATCACCGGCAGCACCCAGCCCCGCCGCCAGATGTTCCAGATGAACAGCGCCGCCGCGATGATCGACACGAAGATCA
>JALHSW010000506.1 GCA_022865365.1 Acidimicrobiia bacterium
CCTCTTCGACCGTCTTGGTGAGGTTCTTCTTCGTCATGTAGAAGTCGACGAAGCTCTTCACCGATGCGTTGGACGCGGCCTTCTCGTTGCTCACGTAGATGAAGAGCGGCCGGGCCAGCGGCACGTACGTACCCGCCTGCACCGTCTTCTCCGAAGGCTTCACGCACTTGCCCGTCTCCGGGTTCTCGATCGCGACGGCCGTCACCTGGTCCTGGTTCTCCAGGTAGTACGCGAGACCGAGGAAGCCGATGCCGGTCTTCGAGCCCTCGACGCGCTTGACGATGTCGTTGTCGTTCGGGAACTGGCCGTCCGAGATCAGGGGCTCCGACGGCTCGTTCTCACCGTCATCGTTCGGCGTGACGTCGGTGATCTTGCCCTCTTCGAGACGGGCGTCCATGATCTTCTGGTACCCGAGCTCGATGAACGAGTCATACGTGCCCGACTCCGGGCCCGGCGTGAACTTCTTTACCGTTCCCTTGGCCGGGAGGCCCTGGGAGGTGCCGAGCTCTTCGGCGATCGCCGAATCGGCCGCGAGGTCACCGGAGGACTCCGGACCGAAGAGCGCGTACAGGTCGGCCTGGCTCAGGCACTTCAGGCCCAGGCTGCTGCTCTTGTTCACGATGACGGTGAGTCCGTCGAGGCCCACCGGCAGCTCGGTGTAGGTGATGCCGTTGGCTTCGCAGGCCGGAGCCTCTTCGCCCTCGTCCTTGATCGCACGAGACGCATCGCTGATGTCGGTCTCGCCCTTGCAGAACAGCACGAAGCCGTCTCCGGTGCCCGGGCCGTCGACGCGCACGGACACGTCCGGGTTCTTGCCCGCGAACAGCTCGGCGACGAGCGAGGTGATGGGCTCGACCGTGGACGAGCCGGACACGTTCACTTCGCCCGAGCTCTGCGCGGCGGCGGGTCCGGCGATGGCCAGGCTCGCCAGGGCAGTAGCCCCGATGGCGGCGACGAGCCCTCGGGCGCGTCGGTGGGTGCGGAGCACGCGAACTTGGGACAAGGGGATTCCTCCTGAAGCGATGGTCATTGCCAGGGGGAACGTACGAAACGCAGGTAGCGAGCGACTTCTGGCCGGGGAAACGACGGGTGAACAGCGCCACAAGATCCGGTGTCGCACCCTCGATCAGCCGTGTTCAGGGTGTTCCGCTGTCCGTCTGGTCGGTTCGGGACGGGAACTCGCCGGTGACCATGAACCGGGTCCACGCGCCCACCAGGACCGCGTGGTCGGCGATCCGCTCGTAGTAGCGGCCGACGAGCGCGAGCTGGACCGCCATCTGGATGCTGCCCTCGCTGCCATCCGTCGTCTCGAAGATCGCCCGGAACAGCTCCTTCTGGTAATCGTCCATGACGTCGTCCATATCGGGCAGCGCCGCGGCCGCGGCCACGTCGGCATCGGCGAACGAGTCGACCGCCAGCGTGAGCTGCGCGTTGGCCTGGGAACCCATGCGCTCGATGAGACCGCGGATCTTCGGGGCGAGCTCACCCGGGTAGAGGCGGCGGGTGGCCTTGGCGATCGTGACCGTGAGGTCGGCGGTGAGCTGGACCTCCTGGAGGATGCGGAGCACGGCGAGGAGGGTCCGCAGATCGCCCGCCATGGGCTGCTGGGTCGCGAACATCTCGTACACCCGGAACTCGATCTGCTCCTTGAGCGTGTCGATGCGGGTGTCGTTGCCGATGAGTCGTTCGACCGCGCTCAGGTCGGCGGCGAGCAGAGCCTCGGTGCACGCACCGATCGCTTCGCTGGTGAGTCCGGCCAGCTGGATGACATCAGAGCGGATCTCCTCCATGTGCTCACCGAACGAGTGGCGCGCCTCGGTCGGGGGCTCCGGAGTTGGGGCAGCGAGCAGGTCGTCGTTGTCAGGCATCTCTTCGACTCCGGTGTCGCGGTCGTCGCGGGCATTGTGTCGGGCCCAGGGCCCACATGCATGTGCTGCTCGGCGGGGCACCCAGTGTTCACCCCGCGTTCACCTCTGTGCCACCGCTCGATCATGGGTCGTCCCGACAGCATCCCTAGCCTGCGTGACACCGGTTGCCCCGCGGTCCGACAACCGCCATGCTGGATTGGACTGCCGCGGTGAGGACCGGAGCGAATGACGTCGAGCGCCCCCGAGGACGAGAAGCCGATGCAGCAGACCGTGATGCAACCGATGGCTCAAGAACCGGCGGTCAAGCAGCCGGCGGTCATGGCATCGCCCAAGATGCTCGAGCGCGACGCGGCCGCGTCGCCCGTTCCAGAGACCGAGAGCGAGGTCGTCTTCAGTCTGGATGACCTCTCGGTCAGCTACGGCGGGAACGTCGCGATCGAGGGTGTGACGTTCGATGTCCGTGCTCGTGAGATCACTGCGCTGATCGGGCCATCGGGGTGTGGGAAGAGCACCTTGCTCCGTTCGCTGAACCGGATGAACGATCTCATCGTCGGCGCCAAGGTGCACGGCTCGTTGACGTACCACGGCGTCGATCTCTACGGGCCGAAGGTCGACCCGGTCGAGGTCCGGCGTCGTGTCGGGATGGTGTTCCAGAAGCCCAACCCCTTTCCCAAGTCGATCTTCGACAACGTGGCGTTCGGCCCCAAGCTCCTCGGTAAGCGCCGCGGCCTCGACGACATCGTCGAAGCCGCGTTGACGCGAGCGGCGCTCTGGGACGAGGTCAAGGACAAGCTCAAGGAAAGCGCATTCACACTCTCGGGCGGGCAACAACAACGTCTCTGCATCGCTCGGTGCATCGCAGTCGAGCCCGACGTGATCCTGATGGACGAGCCCTGCTCGGCCCTCGATCCGATCGCGACCGCCAAGATCGAAGACCTCATGGAACAGCTCAAGCGCGAGTACACGATCGTGATCGTCACGCACAACATGCAGCAGGCGGCACGTGCGTCCGACCGGACTGCCTTCATCACGACGGACGTGGGCGACGAAGGAACGCGGATCGGTCGTCTCGTGGAGTTCGACGAGACGAGCAAGTTGTTCACGCAGCCAACCGATTCCCGGACCGAGGGCTACATCACTGGCCGTTTTGGCTGATCCGCGCGCCGGCTGGCGCGAGACGGGACGCTGATCAACGTGGAGATCCTGGTTCTCGTCGCCGGCGCTGTCTGCTTCGTGGGTGGGATCGCGGCGATCGCCATCGCCCGAACCCGGATCCGCGACGCCGAGACCAGCCTGGCTGCGGCACAGGAGAGCGCAGACGCAAGAGTCGACGCCGCCGGAGTCACGGCTGCGCAGCTCGTGCAGGGACTGCACGCCGTGCCCGACGCGCTCGTCATCGTCGATCGTGATGGCGGCGAGGTGTTCCGGAACCAAGCGGCCGCTCGATTTGCCGACGCGCGCCACTCAGACGCCGTCGCGGCCCAGCTCCTCGATCGACTTGTCACGCGCGCCCTGTTGGGCGAGACATGCACCCGCGAGCTTCCGCTGTTCGGCCCGCCGCGGGAGGTGCTGCTGATCACCGCGGGGCCCATCACCTCGGACGGCGTGACGATCGGCGCGACGGCGCTCGTCGAGGACGTCACCGAGCTGCGACGGGTCGAGAGCGTGCGGCGGGACTTCGTCGCGAACGTGAGTCACGAGCTCAAGACACCGATCGGTGCGCTCATCCTGCTCGCGGAGACCATCGCCGCCGCCGACGACCCTGAAGCGGCGCGCGGTCTGTTCGACCAGATGGTGCGAGAGGCCGATCGCCTCGCCCGCATCGTCGATGACCTCCTCGACCTCAG
>JALHSW010000507.1 GCA_022865365.1 Acidimicrobiia bacterium
CCTGGCGCAGGGGATCGCCGCCGGGCGGTTCGACCTTGCAGACGTCCGCCCCGAGATCCGCGAGCAGCTTCGTGGCGTACGCCGCCTCGACGCCACCACCGATCTCGAGGACCCGCAGCTCTCCGAGCGCGCTCACCGCGGCGCAGCGTAGAGCTTCGTCGCTCGTCTGATCGGCCGCGTGTGGTCGGCCGCGCGTGCCGACGGTTGTCCCTTCAGTGACTGCCCTGCGTAACCGATGATGTGACTCGTGAACACTCTTGTGGCTGGTGTGACGACCGTGGGGCTCATCTCCCTGGTGGTGGCAATCATCGCCGGCGTCGTCGCGCTCGCCGTGGGTTCGCACATCCTCCGGCACCCCGGCCGGGCGACGGCCCGACGGGGTCACGCCCACCGCTTCGACGGGGAGCGCGCGTTCGTGGCCCGGGGCGGCGCGTGGATCGGTGACGTCCGGGCCGCGTGGCCGACCGCCGAGCTCGCCGTCGACTCCACATCAGCGCGATTCCGGAGTCGCCCGGGTGGCCTCTTCGACGACATCACCGTCGACCGGGGCGCGGTGCAGGCGATCGTGATCCGACGCGGGGAGCTCGGCAACGGCATCGCGTTCCACGACGCGCCCGATGGTCGCGCGCCCGATAGTGAGGACGAAGTCGTGTTCTGGCCGACCGACGCGGGTGCAGTGCTCGAAGCGCTCCGCCGGCGGGGCTGGCCCGTCGACGCACCCGCCTGATGTCCTGGGCTGACGCGCCGGTCTGACGTCAGGCGTTCTTCGGAATCTCCCGGAAGGGCTCGGTCTTGTCGGGTCGCGCTTCGGGTGGGAGCCCGAGCATCCGCTCGCCGAGGATGTTGCGCTGCACCTGCTCGGTGCCGCCCCCGATGCGGATCCCCCACTGCCCGAGGAACTGCTGCTGCCAGAACCCGTGCTCGAACGCATCGTCCTCGTAGAGCATGGCGTCGGCGCCTTCGATCGCGAGGGCGAGGTTCCCGTTCTCGAAGACGTGCTGGGAGATCGCCAGCTTCGCGACTGAGCTCTCCGGGCCCATCGGCCTCCCGGCCTTCATGGCGGCCCGGGCCCGCTCGCCGAGCCACCGCAAGAGCTCGGAACGTGTATACGACGCGGCCAACCCTTGGCGGACGTCGGCGTCGTCGGTGCGGCCGTAGTGGCGAGCGAGCTCCAAGAAGTCGCGGAATCCCAGACCCATCCCACCGCCGATGAGCACCCGCTCGGCCATGAGCGTCGTCTGGGTGACGCCCCACCCGCCGTTCACCTCACCGAGGACGTTCTCGGTCGGGATGTGCACGTCGGTGAGGAACGTCTCGTTGAAGTGCGCCACGCCGGTGATCTGTCGGAGCGGCCGCACCTCGATGCCCGGAGATCGCATGTCGACGAGGAAGTAGGTGATCCCCCGGTGCTTGGGGACGTCCCAGTCGGTCCGGGCGAGCATGATGCCCCAGTCGCTCACGTGGGCAAACGAGTTCCACACCTTCTGGCCGTTGACGACCCACGAGTCGCCGTCGCGCTCGGCCCGCGTCGTGAGCCCGGCAAGGTCCGAGCCCGCGCCGGGTTCGCTGAAGAGCTGACACCAGATGTGGTCGCCGCGCAGCATCGCGGGGAGGTGCTTGCGCTTCTGCTCCTCGGTGCCGCAGGCGAGCAGCGTCGGAACGACCATCGCGAGCCCGACCGAGAAGACGCCGGTGTCGATCTCGTACCGAGCAGCTTCCTGCTGGAACACGCGCTGCTCGGTCGCGGATCCGCCCCGCCCGCCGTACTCGACCGGCACGGCGATCCCGGCGAAGCCGGCGTCGTAGATCTTGCGCTGCCAGGCCTTGCACTTCTCGACGTGCTCGAACTCGCTCTCGCGCGACTGGCTCGTCGCCGCGACCCGCGCCTTGAACTCACTCGTGTCGTGGCGACGACGCTTCGCGTTCGCCTCCAGCCAGGCCTTGACCTCGTGACGAAACGAGTCGAGCTGGCGAGCAGCCGCGTCGAGGGTGTCCGTCACTTCTTCGCGGAGACGGCATCAAGCGACGACCCGACGATCCACATCGCGAAGTACTGGGCCGCACCGCCGTACGCGTGTCCGAGCCCGACGGTCGCGCCCTCGACCTGGTGCTCGCCGGCCTCGCCGCGCACCTGCAGCGCCGCCTCCGCGAATCGGATCATGCCCGACGCGCCGATCGGGTTCGACGACAGCACACCGCCCGACGCGTTCACCGGGAAGTCGCCGGTGATCTGCGTGGCACCCGAGTCGGTCATCTTCCAACCCTCACCCGGGCCCGCGATGTCGTGCCCCTCGAGCCACATCGGCTCGTACCACGAGAACGGCACGTAGATCTCGGCGACGTCGATCTGCTGGCGCGGATTGGTGATGCCGGCCGAGTCGTAGAGCATGTGCGCGCACTCGACCCCGGCCTGGGGACGCACGGGATCACGCCCGGGGAACTGACCGAGCTCGCTACGCATCGCCGACGCAAGGACCCACGCCGGCGGCTTCGAGGCTCGCTTCGCGCCCTCCTCGTTCGTGAGGACCATCGCACAAGCGCCGTCGGACGAGGGGCAGGACTCGAGGAAGTGGACGGGCTCCCACAACATCGGAGATTCCTTGACCTTCTCGATCGAGATGTCCTTGAGCTGCAGATGCGCATACGGGTTCTTGCACGCGTTCTGACGGTCCTTGACCGCGACCTTCCATCCGATGTCCTCCGGCGCACCCGAGCGCTTCATGTAGGTGCGCATCCAGGGGGCGAAGATGCCGCCCGCGCCCATGCCGCCCGACTTGCCGCTCGCCAGACCCCACTGCGCGTTGCCTTCGGCCTGCTTCTCGTAGGCGACGGCGAGCACACGCTCGTGAATCCCCATCTCGACGAGGTGGCTCGCGACGATCGCCGTCGATCCGCCGACGCTGCCTGCCGTGTGCACCCGCATGAGTGGCTTGCCACTCGCGCCGAGCGCGTCGGCCATGCTGAGCTCGGGCATCATCACGCCCTCGAACGGGTCGGGGGCCTTGCCGAGCACCACCGCGTCGATGTCGGTCCACGTCAGCTCGGCATCGTCGAGCGCGCGCTGGGCCGCCTCCCGCACGAGACCGGGCAGCGACACGTCGTCGCGCCTCTTCTTGTACTTCGTCTGGCCGATGCCGACGATCGCGCACGGCTGCGAACTCACGTCAGTCACCTTCCAGGACGGCGACGAGGTTCTGCTGCAGGCACTGGCCCGAGGTCGCGTGTGCGACGGCACGGCGCTTGCCGTGATCGACAATCTGACGTGACGCCTCCACGATGCGCGAGAGCCCGACCGCCATCACCGGATTCGCGGCGAGCGCGCCGCCCGAGGGGTTCACCTCGACGTCGTCACTCAACCCGAGGGCCTGTCGCAGGATCTTCTCCTGGTGACTGAACGTCGCGGAGAGCTCGGCGACATCGACCTTGGCCTCGCCGACTCCGGCCTTCTCACCGGCGATCCGGGTCGAGGTCGACGTCGTGAGGTCGCGCATCCCCGGCTGGTGTACGTCGATCCGATGGTCGATCCCGCGGATCCACACTGGTCGCTCGCATACGGCCTTTGCCTTCTCGGCTGTCGCGAGCACGACCGCCGACGCCCCGTCGGAGATCGGCGGGAGATCGTGTCGGCGCAACGGTGCCGTGAGGTACGGCTCCGCGAGCAGCGCATCGACCGCGTGGTCGCCGGTCACCTGTGCGTACGGGTTCCCGATCGCAGACTTGCGGCTGCGCGCCACGGTCTCGGCCATCTCACGCTCGGTGATCTTCCCCGCGTCGAGCAGGGCACGCGCCTGGAGCGCGGCGAGCGACACAGGATCGGCGCCGAGTGGCGTGATCGTGTACGGATCCATCTGGAGCGGGAAGATCTCCGCGGGCACACCCGGGGATGACTTCCCCGAGCCGAACACCAGCGCCGTGTCGATGTCGCCGTGCTGAAGGCGAACCCACGCCTCGTAGAGCGCCCATGCGCCGTCCATCTCGACGTGCGACTCCGAGATCGGGGGCCATGCGCCCACCGCCTCGAGGTTCATCACGAAGGAGAAGGTCTGGCCCGAGAGGTAGTCACAGGAGCCGGCACACGTGAAGCCGAGCTCGCGGCGCCCGATGCCCGCGCTTTCGATCGCTTCGGTGATGACCGGGAACAGGAA
>JALHSW010000052.1 GCA_022865365.1 Acidimicrobiia bacterium
CCGGCGGCGCGCGCGGTGGTCGAGGTTGCCGACGTCTCGGTCGCAGTGGTCCGCGGCTGCTATCTCGCGCTGCGGCGAGGTGTCCACAGTCCGCTCCTCGCGCGCACGACCGGCGTGGTCCTGGTTGAGGAGCCCAGTCGTTCGCTGGGTGCCGCCGAGGTTGCCGACGTGCTCGACCGGCCGGTGCTCGTGCGCGTGCCCGTGCGGCCCGCGATCGCCCGAGCGGTGGATGCCGGGGTGCTCGCGAGCCGCCTTCCCGACGCGCTGGCGCGACCGGTGGCTCGCTTCCTCGAGGGCCTCGACCTCATCGCCGATCGACACGGTGAGGCCGCGTGAGCCACGACCTCAAGCAACGTGTGCACGCGCGTCTCCTGCGTTTGCCCGAGCTGACCGAGCTCGACGGACCCGGGCGTGCGCCTGCCGTCCGGGCGCGTCTCGCCGAGCTGCTGCGCGACGAAGAGCCGCTCCTGCCCGCGGCTCCGTTCGAGCGCCTGCTCATCGAGCTCACCGACGAGGTCGCGGGCCTCGGTCCGCTGGAGCCGCTCCTGGCAGAGCCTGACGTCAGCGAGGTGATGGTCAACGGCCCGGGGCGCGCGTACATCGAGCGGCGCGGGCGACTCGAAGCAGTCGCGTTCCCTCTTGACGCCGCGGGCATCGTTCGCCTCGTCGAACGCGTCGTGGCCCCACTCGGACTCCGGCTCGATCGCTCGTCGCCGATGGTGGACGCACGACTCCCCGACGGTTCACGGCTTCACGCCATCATCCCGCCACTCGCGATCGACGGTCCGTGCGTGACGATCCGTCGCTTCGGCGCGCGACCCGTACCCCTCGAGGCCTTCGGACTCGACGACCGCGCCACGAGCTTCCTGCGGTGGTGCGTCACGGCAGGTTGGAACGTCCTCGTGAGCGGCGGTACGAGCGCCGGGAAGACGACGCTGCTGAACGCGCTCTCGAGCGCGATCCCCGAGGTGGAACGGGTCGTCACGATCGAAGAGACCGCTGAGCTCCGGCTCGCACAACCACATGTCGTTCGCCTCGAGGCGCGTCCACCGAACGCCGAAGGGGCGGGCGGGGTGTCGGTGCGCGATCTCGTGCGGGCCGCGCTTCGCATGCGGCCCGACCGGATCGTGGTGGGGGAGGTCCGTGGCGGTGAAGCACTCGACATGCTCCAGGCGCTGAACACGGGCCACGACGGCTCGCTATCGACCGTGCACGCGAACGGTGCTGTGGAATCGTTGGCCCGCATCGAGACGCTCGTGCTCCTCGCGGGCGTCGGTCTTCCGATCGCGGCAATCCGGGCGCAGGTGGCGTCAGCGCTGGACGTCGTCGTGCACGTCGCTCGCCTTCGAGACGGGACGCGCCGGATCCAGGCCATCGGGGAGCTCCGCTCCGGCGCCGCCGATGATGGTGCCTCGGGTGGTTCCGGTCTACGGCTGCACGCGCTGTTCGAGCGGCAAGACGACGGCCTCGCTCCGGTCGAAGCGCCGGTTCGTGTTCCGCGCCGACCCGACGCGCCGCCGCCCGATCCCGGTTGGTGGTTGTGACGACCATGCTCGTGGCGATCGGTGGAGGCGCACTGTCGGTCACGCTCGGGCGTGCGGCGCGGCGTTCGAGCGCCGGGCGCCGTGTCCTGGGCCTCGGCGCGCAGTCGCGTTGGCGCCTTCCGGCGCGGCCACGTGCG
>JALHSW010000508.1 GCA_022865365.1 Acidimicrobiia bacterium
ACTCGATGACCCTCTGGGCGGTCGCGACGGCCTGTTCGGCGGCGCGCAGCGCCTGGTCGGCTTCTCGCTTCGTCGGCTCCCGCGGTTCGTACTCGGCGCGGTTCTTGAGAGGGAGCAGCCGGCCAGCTGCGCGGCGGCGAGGAACTCCTCAGCCCTTCCGAGAAAGCTCCGCCCGTCGGCGCGCGACGCGCCTCGCGTTCGATCGCTTCGGGGCACGCCGCCCTCCCGTTAGCTCGTCGAGGCCCACACCAAGGACACAGAGGCCCTCGCGGCGTATCGAAGCCCACATCCCCTGGCGCGATCGGAGTCGGCTCCGCGCCTCCCGCTCGTCGACCTCGACCACGTTCACCGGGTTCCCGCTCGCCCGTTCCGCGCCGGCGATCCACTCGGCCACCCCGTCGTGCCATTCGGTTTCGTCGGCGTCCTTGGCCGTGTGCCGGACGAGGAGGACGTCGATGTCGCTGCCCGCGTGTGCAGTGCCGTGGGCCAGCGAGCCGAAGACGATCACACTCGCTGGAGCCGGCCGAAGCCTGCTCGCGGTCCGTCCGAGCAGCTCCATGAAGCGGCCGTGTGAGTCCACGATCTCGAGCAGCGGACGAGCGACGACGTGCTCGCGCACCAACCGGAAGTGCGCTGCTGGTGGGATGTCTTCTCGCTCCACGATGCCCAACTCGACCAATGGGCCGAGCAGCCGGGAGCACTGCGCAGGGCTCACACCTGCGATCCTGGCGGTACTGCGAAGGCTGACCGGCGCGGTGATCTGTGCGAGCGCGTTCAGCACCTTGCCCTGTGCCCCCGGGATTATCGCCTCGACAGGGTGTGCGAAGTCCATCGCAGGAGCGTATCGCTGTTGTTGCAGATACGCAACGTTTGTTCCGTATCTTCCCGCAACGCGGCGATTCAACGATCAGGGCAGTCGGTGCCCAACGCCGGTGTTCTCGTCCGGCGTAGCAACGCGACCACACGCGGTTTCCTGCGGCGAGTCTGGGGGTCGAACCATGCCGGGTCGTTGCGCCAGGATCAGGCGATCCGCTCGAGCCAGCCCAGGAGTGTGGCAATGGCACGCGGGTCGTGGCGGAGCTCGTGTCCGGCGGCCGGGAGGAGGTGCAGTTCCGCGTGGTCACCCGCGGCCGCGGCGATCGCGCGTGCTGCCGACACAGGCACGAGCGGGTCGTCGAGCCCGTGGACCACGAGCACGGTCGGTCGGGCGCCGTGACCCAGGGCGGCTGCGGCGTCGAGGTCCGCGAGCTCACGGGCCCAGTGGCCCACGTTGGGGGGGAGCGTCTCGTCGCGGACCAGACCCGCGCGCCGGGCGTAGGCCAGGAGTCGCGCCGGGTCGCGGGCCCAGTCGCGCAGGCTCGCCGGCGCCCCCAACGTAGCGACGGCTCGCACTCGCTCGTCATGCTCCGCTTCGCAGAGCCCGAGCGTGCCACCCTCCCCGACGCCGACGACGCAGACGCCCTCGACACCTCCGAGATCGAGGCAGGCACTCACGGCGCTGCGCACGTCCTCGAGCCACCCTGCTCCCGAGAACACGCCGTCGGATGCCCCCGTGCCGCGGAAGTTGAACGTCAGCGCCGGGAGCCCGCACTCCCGAGCGATGCGATCGGCGAGCTCGGGGAAGGTGGACGCCGAGGCGGCCGCGCCCCGCGGGCCGGTCGGGAAGCCGTGGCACACGACAACGCCGATCCGCGCACCGGGCGACGTGGGCCGGGCGAGCCACGCCGAGAGCCGGGCGCCCTGCGATTCGATGTTCTCGTCGATGGGTTCCTCCGAACACGACCGCGGCTCGCTCGTATCATGGCTCCGTGAGCACACCGGCGTTCAAGGAATGGGCGGTGATCGTGCGCGCGCTGCTCGCGGGTGAGCAGATCGTCGATGTCCGCAAGGGTGGGCTCCACGAGGACGGGCGCCACTTCGGTCTCGAAGCCACGCGGCTGTGGCTCTACCCGACGGCCGAGCACCAGCGCCCCGAGCTCCTCAAGCCGGCGTACCGACGATGGATGGACGACAGCGCCACGGCGATGCCCCCCGAACGCGCCATCCGCATCGACGGCTGGGCCGACGTCGTGGGAACGGTGCGGCTCGAGGAGCCCGCCGAGCTGGACACGCTCGACTCGCGCTTGATCTGGACGCGCGACTACGCGGCGTCGCGGCTGCACTGGAAGCGCCGCGACCCGTTGTGGGTGCTGGCGCTGCGCGCCTACCGCCTCGACGAACCGATCACCGTCGCGTGGCGGGATGGCTACGGCGGCTGCACGTCGTGGGTCGAACTCGACGGGCTCCCCGACGATCCCGCGA
>JALHSW010000509.1 GCA_022865365.1 Acidimicrobiia bacterium
GCGGCCGCGCTCACGGCAGGATGCTCCAGCAGCGCGTCCTCGATCTCGGCCGGCGCGATGTTCTCGCCACCGCGGATGATCGTGTCGTCGCCGCGGCCCTCGATGAAGACGTAGCCGTCGGCATCGACACGACCGCGGTCGCTTGTGTGGAGCCAGCCGTCGTCGTCCTGGGTGGAGCCGCGTCCGACGTACTCGCCCGAGACCTGGTCGCCGCGGACGAGGATCTCGCCGGTCTCTCCGTGGCGGCACTCCGAGCCCGCATCGTCGACCACGCGCACCTCGATGCCGGGGACGGGACGTCCCGCGGAAGCAAGCCGGGCGCGAACCGCAGGGTCGGTGCTCTCGAACGCGGTGCGGTGGTCGTCCGGTCCCAGCACGGTCACGGTCGCGCTCGTCTCGGTGAGCCCGTAGGCGTTGACGAAGCCCGTCGTGGGGAGCAGGCGGAGCGCGCGCTCGAGCACGGGTGCGGGGAGGCGGGCACCCCCGTAGGCCAGATGGCGGAGGGTGGTCGGTGTGGCATCGGGATCGTCCTCGAGCGCCGCGACGATGCGCGCCAGCATCGTCGGGACCAGGAACGCGTGCGTCACGCCCTCGTCACGAGCAGCGCGGAGCCAGTCGTGGGCATCGAAGCGGGGGAGCGGCACGATCCGGCGGCCGGCGTAGGTGCTCGTCAGCACGGCGGTGACACCGGCGATGTGGAACGGCGGTACGGCCAGCAGCACTGCCTCGTCCTCGCCCGCCGACGCGAACTCGACGGTGTTGAACTGGTACGCCATCAGCTGGTCGTGCTCGAGCACGGCCGCCTTCGGCTCGGCCGACGTCCCGCTGGTGAACAAGACGACTGCCGGACGTTCGGGCGCGTCGGGGAACGCGCGGCCGGGCGTGGGCGCGAGGGCGAGCCAGGATTCGTCGGCCACCTCGGTGGGGCGGAGCCGGTGCAACAGCTCGAGGCGCGCCGGGTCCGGAAGGCGATAGTTGATCGGCGCGTACGCGGCGCCGGCCCAGGCCGCTCCGAAGAGGGCGGCCGGCACGACCGGGCCGGTCTCGGAGACCAGAGCCAGTGTGTGGCGCTCGCTGCCGTCGAGCTGCGTGGCAATCGCGGTCGCTCGCTCGCGGAGCACCGAGAACGTCATGGCGTCGTCGCGGGATCCGAACGCGACGCGATCGCCGAGGCCGTCGGCCGCCATGTCGAGCAGCATCGCCACGTTCATCGGGCCACGTTCATCGGGCCACGTTCATGGGGTCAGCTTCATGGGAGCGACTCCGCGATCTCGAGCAGGCGCGCGTCGAGCCGCGCGCGGGGGACCACTTCGTCCACCAGGCCCCACTCGCGGGCGGTGGTGGCCGGAATCGTACCGTCGGTCAGGAGGAGCTCGAGGACCCGTCGGGCGCCGGCGCGCCGTGCGATCGACAGCGTTCCACCGGAGCCCGGGATGAGCCCGAGGGCCAGCTCGGGCAGGCCGATCACGGCGTCGTCTGCTGCGACCACGCGTGCGGCGAAGGCGGCGAGCTCGATCCCGGCGCCGAGGCAGGAGCCGTGGAGCCCGACGACGAGGCGGGGCGCGAGGAGGTGGGTGCGCCACGCGACCGACCGTTCGAGGCGCACCAGGTGCGCGGCCGCAGGGTCGGGGAAGGACCCGAACGTGTCGAGGTCGCCGCCGGAGCAGAACGAAGGGCCGTCACCCCGGAGCACGACAGGGCCGGGCTGCGCCGCGGCCTCGAGGAGGGCAGCCCAGAGCTCGTCGCGCAGGGGCGGGTCGATGGCGTTGTGGCGGACGGCACGTGTCAGCGTCACGACGGTGATGGGGCCCTCGTACTCGACGCGTACCCGGGGCGCGTCGGGATCCGGAGTCGGCCGCGCCGGCGTCGACGCTCGCCACGTCGCGAACTCCCGGCTCGCGAGCAGCATCGAGTACACGCCCGACTCGGCTACGAGCCCGGCCCAGACGTCCGACGGGGGGTCGCGCAGGATCAGCGCCGCACTCACTGCGGCGTGGGGCGAGCCGACGAAGGCACGCCGCCACCGATCGGCGGTCTCGGGGTCGCTCGTGGCGAGGTCGAAGGGGGTCGTCTCGGCGTGCGGACCCGTGGCCAGGGTGAGTGCCGGGATCCGCCGTACGTAGGCGACGGTCTCGGGCGCCATCGCGGTTGATGCCCCGTCGACGTGGACGAGGACAGGTTCTCCGAGGATGTTGGCGAGCGCGGCGTCGAGGGCCGCCGGTCCCGACTCGAGCAGTCGGGCGTCGAGCTCGACGACGCCCGGCTCGACGACGCCCGACTCGACGACGCCCACGGTCCGGCCGGTCAGTCCGAGGAGGGCAACGGCTTCGTCTGGGCAATCTCCATCGGCTGCCCATGGCAGGCGAGGTCGCCGTCCCCGGCCTTGGTGACGAGGACCGTCGCCTCGCACTCGCCGCACTGGTAGCGCTTGCCCAATAGGTTCGCCATCAGGATCCCTCCCGCGGCGGCATCGGCGCGCCAC
>JALHSW010000053.1 GCA_022865365.1 Acidimicrobiia bacterium
CGAAGGCTGTCACGCCACCGACGGCCTCGAGATCCACCACACCACCCGCGTCACCGACCACGGCATCAGCTCCCTCGAGACCGAAGTCCGCATCTGCGCCCACCACCACGACCTCATCACCCACAAGCACTACCAACTCGAAGGCTCACACCACACAGGCTGGTGGCTCACACCCCCCGACCGGGCACCACCCGACAGCGGCTGAGCCCGCGTCGTGGAGCCCCATGCTCCAGAGCACACTCCCCACCCAGCGCGAAGAGCCTCTTTGAGGAGCTCGCACACATACGGCGCCGCTTCGGGCGCGCCCCGTTCGAGTACCGCGTCGGGCGGACGCCGATAGTCTCCGTGCGCTCGCTGCTGAACAGCAGCAGTACCTGGAAGCAATTGCCGGACGAAGGAGTCGCAGTGGCGTCAAAGTGGAGCTACGAGGGGATGCGCGTGGTCGTGAGCGGCGGTGGCGGTGCAGGGATGGGCGCGGCGACGGTCACCGAGCTCGCCAACCTGGGCGCCGAGATCCATGTGCTCGACCTCAAGGACCCGCCCGTCGACGTCGCGAGCCACCAGTCGGTCGACCTCAAGGATCCCGACGCCACCGCGGTCGCCGTGGAGAAGATCGGCGGCACGGTCCACGCGCTGTTCAACTGCGCCGGTCTTCCCGGTCCGCCGTTCTCCGACCTGGACACGATGATCCTCAACTTCGTCGCGATGCGTCACCTCGCGGAGCTCTGTGCCGACCACATGACCGAAGGCGGGGCGATCGCGAGCATCTCGTCGACGGCGGGCACCGGCTACCTTGCCAACATCGCGAAGTGGATGCCGTTGGTAACCACGCAGGGTTTTGCGGCGGCGAAGACGTGGTGCGAGGAGCACCCCGCCGACATCGCCACGGGCTACTCGCCTTCGAAGGAGGCGATCATCGTGTGGACGATGTACGCGGCAATGGGCCTCGCGAAGCGCGACATCCGCGTGAATTGCATCAGCCCGGGACCGACCGACACGCCGATGATGCCCGCGTTCGAAGACTTCGCCGGCAAGGCGATGATCGACACGTTCACAGCCGGACTGGGTCGGCGCTCGACCCCCGAGGAGCAGGCCTATCCGCTCATCTTCCTCAACAGCCGCGCCGCGTCCTACGTCTCGGGTGAGAACTTCATCACCGATGGCGGCACGCTCGGCGCGATCATGACCGGCAACGTCACGCTGAGCTTCGACGGCGAGACCAACCTCGGCTGACGTAGCAGGGCGCCGTCGCCATCGCCCGCGGTCACGTGAGGCGGGCCGCCACGCAGTCGGCGAAGCGGCGGGCGCTCTCGGGGGCGACGGAGACGAAGTACGACGGTTCGGCGAGCTCGAGCTCGAGCACGACGGGCTTGCCGTTGCGGTCCGGCACGAGGTCGACGCGGGCGTACAGGAGGTTCGGGGGCGACGCGGCGATCGCGGCGTCGGCCGCCGCTCGCTCGGCAGCCGAGGGTTCGCGCGCGGCGATCTCCTCCGGCGCGAAGAACTCGTCGGTGGGCGCAGCGTCACGGGCGAGGATCGGGCCCTTGCGGAACGCATGCGAGAAGATCCCGTCGAAGTAGACGAGCCCGGTCTCCCCGTAGCCGTCGACCGCGTCCTGGTAGGGCTGCACCATCACTGCACGTCCGGCCGCCAGCAGAGCGTGGACGTGA
>JALHSW010000054.1 GCA_022865365.1 Acidimicrobiia bacterium
CGGCCGAAGCGGCGACACGTTCCTCAACACCGCGATCGAATGGCGCGACCCCCCTTGCCGCATCGAAGGCTGTCACACCACCGACGGTCTCGAGATCCACCACACCACCCGCGTCACCGACCACGGCATCAGCTCCCTGGAAACCGAAGTCCGCGTCTGCGGCCGTCACCACGACCTCATCACCCACAAGCACTACCAACTCCAAGGCTCACACCACACCGGCTGGCACCTCACACCCCCCGACCGGGCGCCACCCGACACCACCTGAGCCCGCCCCGCCCGCCTCACCCCGCCCGCCTCACCCCGACCGCCTCACCCCGACGCGAGGGGCCGAATGGAGGAGGATGGGCCCTTCATGGAGGTCATCCTCGACATCGCGCTGGTCCTCGTCGGCGCCGGTCTGGTGCTGGCCGTGCTCGACTCGGCGCTGCGCACGTTCATGCTCCCGCGGGGTGCGGCGACGCCGCTGACCCGGGTGGTCTTCGTGTCGCTGCGGTGGTGCTTCAACCTTGTCGCTCGCGACTCGCACACCTACGAGCGCCAGGACCGGGTGATGGCACTGTACGGGCCGGTTGGGCTGCTGGCGCTCACCGCGGTCTGGATGAGCCTCGCCATCGTCGGCTTCGCCATGATCTTCTTCACGCTTGTTCCGTCGCGCAGCCCGCGCGAAGCGTTCGAGCTGAGCGGTTCGTCGTTCTTCACGCTTGGCTTCGTGGTCCCGCCGCACGATGTCCCCAGCTTCGTGCTCGCGTTCCTCGAGGCGGCGACCGGGCTCGCGCTCCTCGCGCTGTTGATCGCGTACGTGCCCACCATCTACGGCGCGTTCTCTCGGCGCGAGCTGGCCGTCGCGCAGCTCGCGACGCGCGCCGGGACACCGCCGAGCGGCGTCGAGCTGCTCGAGCGCTTCCACGCGATCGGGTGGAACGATCAGCTCCCTGCGCTCTGGGCGCAATGGGAGCTGTGGTTCGCGGAGATCTCCGAGACGCACACGTCGCTCGCGATCCTCACGTTCTTCCGGTCGCCGAGTCCCGAGCGCTCCTGGGTGACGTCGGCCGGCGCGATCCTCGATGCCGCTTCGCTGGCCCAGTCGACGCTCGCGATCCCGTGGTCGCCCCAGGCCGGGCTCTGCATCCGCGCGGGCTCCCTGGCGCTGCGCGAGATCGCCGATTACTTCGACGTCGAACACGACCCCGATCCGATGCCCGACGCGCCGATCAGCATCGCCAAGGAGGAGTTCATGGAGGCGTACGAGCGTCTCGGGGGATCCGGTGTGCCGGTGCGCCCCGACCGCGAACGCGCCTGGCGCGAGTTCGCCGGCTGGCGGGTGAACTACGACGCGGTGCTACTCGCGCTCGCCGGGCTCACGATGGCGCCGTACGCGCCGTGGTCCTCGGATCGGTCGCTGCGCTATCGGCGCCCGCGGGTCCTCCCGTGGGGCCGTTCGGCACGACGCACGTGACGTAGCGGACGATGCCGGCGACCGCGGCGTGCGCCCACGTGGAGTGGAACACGTCGAATGCGTGCGGGGCACCCTCGAGCTCGATGTAGGCGACCTCGGCGCCGACGGCGCGCAGCTCGGCGACGAGGCGTCGGGCCTGCTCGACCGGCACCAGGTTGTCGATCGTCCCGTGCACCACCATGAACGGGGGCGCACCAGCAGCGACCTGGTAGACGGGCGATGCCTCGCGGTACGCCTCGGGGTCGTCGAGGCCGCGACCGAGCACGAGGCTGCCCATCCACGAACCGAGCCGCCGACCGACCCGCGACGGATACGCGCCGAAGATCTGCTCGAGGTCGTACGCGCCGTACATGGGCACGCACGCCTGCACCGACGTGTCGACGTGCTCGAAACCGGGCTGGAAGCGCGGATCGTTGGCGGTGAGCCCCACCAGCGTCGAGAGGTGCCCGCCGGCGGAGCCACCGGTGACGACGATGCGGTCGGGGTCACCGCCGTACTCGGCGATGTGCTCCCGGATCCACGCGAGCGCGAGCTTGCAGTCCACGAGGTGGTCGGGCCACGTCGCACGCGGGCTCAGGCGGTAGTTGATTGCAACGCACACCCATCCGGCGTTCGTGAGCGCGTTCATCAACGGGCGACCCTGGGTGTCCTTGGTGCCGATCATCCAGGCTCCGCCGTGGATCTGGAGGAGCACCGGAGCACGCTCGGCACCGGCCTTCGGGCGGTACACGTCGAGCAGGTGGCGCCGGCGGGTGCCGTCGGCGTAGCGGTTGTTCTTGAACCGCACGACGCCCCGGTCGTGCATCAGGAACGGGAGCACGACGGAGCGGGTCGAGCGGCGCGGGTGCTCCACGTGGCGACCGTCGAGGGGGTCGAGCACCGCGTCGAAGGTCGCGTTGCCGTGTCGGGCCAGTGCCGACTGGTGGAGCAGGCCGGCGATCGCCGCCACGACGAGGGCGAGGCCGACCCAGCCGGGCCACGCCGCGAGTCCGCCGAGGGCCGCGAGCACGACGGTGGTCGCGGGGATGAGCGTGAGCCACCAAGCGGTCATCCCGGTACCGAACCACGAGACGAAGAACGCAGGGAAGAGCAGCGCCCAGTGGTGCACCCGCACGAGCGCGGGCACGGTGAGCAGGGCGAAGAGGATTCCGACGGCGAAGAGCGCCCAGGGCACGGCTCAGCCCCTGCCGGTCGAGACCGAGTACGCGACGTCGACGTCGCCGAACTGCTTCGCCGATCGGGGGGCGAGGCCGACGGGAGCCTTGTCGAACCCGAGCGCGAAGCGGAGCTGGGCGACGGTGTAGTGCTTCACCACCGGCTGCACGGCGCCCGACGGGAGCGCGGGGGCCCGGCAGCCGTCCGTGCCGAGCCGGGCGACCTGGCTCGGGACCGGCAGCCCGGCCTGCTGGGCGATCGCCACGACGCCGCCACCGCCCTCGCCGATCGTGCAGATGTCGCTGAAGGCGTTGAGGTGGCCGGAGCCGGTGATGACGACGAGGCGCTTGGGGGTGGGCGCCGAGGCGTAGTACTCCTTGATGCGCGCGAGGTCGGCGATGCCGTCCTCGCGCCCCGCGATGAACATCGAAGGGATGTCGGGGGCCACGACGGCGGGCAACGTGCTCGCGGTGGTCTCGCCGGCCGAGAAGGCGCCGACGTCGCCGGCGAGCGCGACGTAGGTGGCGACCGAGGGGTCTGCGGCGGCGAGCTCGATCGACGCCCGTGCTCCGGCCGAGTGCCCGACCGCGCCGATCTTGCCCTTCCGGGCGAGGCCGCTCAGGACGCCGGGCCTGCTCGCGCTCGCCTCCCGCACACGTTCGACGGTGCTCTGGAGGACCTCCACGTTCGTCCTCGGTGCGGCGGGTCGCTGCCCGAGCGCGCCAGTGAGGCCGAACTCGAGGAACTCGGGTGAGGCGACCACGAAGCCCCACGAAGCGAGGTGCGTCGTGAGGAACGTCGACTGCTCGCGGTAGCCGGCTGCGCCGTGGCTGAAGGTGACGAGCGGGAATGGGCCCCGCTTCGAGCCCGCGACGTCGCGGAACGCGGTCGTCTCCTTCGGTGGGTTGATGTCGGCCGGCAGGAGCGCCGCGATCGCGGGAGGCAGCCGGTCCCGGAGGAAGTACGTGTCGGGCTGCTTCCCGTTCGTGGCCTTGGGGTCGGCGGGGTACCAGACCTCGATCTTGCGGTCGCCGAGGTCGAGGGTCGTCACTCCCACGGGGAACGGACCGGGCTTCGCGAACGGCGCGGTGACGCCGGCCGGGACGGTCCCGACGGCATCCGGCCGGGCTCCCTTGGGGCTCGGTGCGCCGGCCGCGGGGGCCGGCAGGTCGAGGGCGAGGCCGAGGGTGAGGGCGGCCGCGGCAGCCAGAAGGGGGGTGAGGCGGCGGTGGTGCATGCTTCAACGCTACCGGTCAGTGGGGAAGAGGGACTCCTCGGAGGTGCCGGGTAGCGCCCCCCGGTGGATGAACCACTCCGTGCCGAACATCTCCCGGAACACCTCGATCGGCATGGCGAGGAAGAACGACGTCTCGTCGACCTGGCTCGCGTGCGCCGCGAGCGCCTCGCGCTTGCGGTCGACGAACGCGGACACATCGACCGTCGTCGTGATGCGGTCCTCCGGGACGCCCATTGTGAATGCGTCGGGGTCGTCGATATCCGGGGGGAACTCGACGCCGGCGGCGATCGCTTCGTCGCGCCGTTCCCGGACGAGGCGCTTCACGGCGTCGCGGTTGAGGGTCGCCTCGTAGACGCGGGGGGTGCCAGCGAGCTCGGCGGCGCGGACGCCGACGCGGTGCACCTGGATATGGTCCGGGTGCCCGTAGTTGCCGTTGTCGTCGTAGACCGTCAGCGCGTCGGCTCGCTCCTCGCGCAGGATCGCCGCGAGACGCTCCGCCGCCTCCTCGACGTCGGCGGTCCAGAAGGAGCCGGGGGCGTCGTTGTCGGGCGTGTCGACCATGCCGGAATCCCGGTAGCCCAGGAACTCCATCCGCGCGATCCCGAGGATCGCCGCAGCCCGGGCGGTCTCGACCTCGCGCCGTTCGGCGAGGGTCTCCCCGTCGGCCAGCACGCCGTCGTCGACCTCGCCCACCTCGCCCCGGGTCGCCACCACGAGGACGACGCGATGCCCCGCCGCCACCGCGGCGGCGATGACACCCCCGGTCGCGATGCACTCGTCGTCGGGGTGGGCGTGGAAGGTGACGAGCGTCTCGGGCACGGGCCTCATGCTCGCAGGTCGTGGGCGAAGGCAGGGGAGCGCCACCCCACTCCGTTTGCTGACGTGAGCGTCAGGCGATTTCGCGCTATCGTGCGCGCCGCCAGCGCCGGTCTGTCGGCTGGCCTGAACCGGGGGAACGCCGATGCGTCGGGTTGTAGCGATCGCCGTCATGGCGATCATGGTCGTAGGTGTCGCGGGCATCAGCTCTGCAGGCGCCCAGGGCAACGGTCGCCAAGGGGTCACCGGGTCGGAGATCCGCGTCGGGGGCCTCGCGAGCCCGGTCAGCGTGCTCAACGTGCCCTACGTCGACGGGTTCGACGGGGTCAACGCCTACTTCGACATCATCAACAAGCAGGGCGGCGTCTTCGGCAAGAAGCTCAAGCTGGTCGCCCAGCTCGACGACCAGGGTGCCCCCTCGGGGAACATCCGCGCGGTGCGCTCCCTCGTCGAGGAGAAGAAGGTGTTCGCGGTCCTGCCGGTCATGACGAACTCCTTCGCCGGCGGGAGTTACCTCGCCAGCAAGAACATCCCCACGTTCGGGTACAACGTGGATTCCGGTTGGTGCGGCACCGTCGCCGAGGGCGCAGCGATCCAGAACGACGTGCTCAAGAACAACATCTTCACCGGCCAGTGTCCGCGCAAGTCGCTGTTCGGCCAGAGAGGCTCGTTCATCTGCTTCAGCTGCGCGCAGATCGCACCGGCGTACGTCGCGCAGCAGGAAGGACTCACCAAGGGCGCGATCTTCTCCTACACCCACCCCTCGTCGGTGGCCTGCTCGGTGGGAGCGGAGCAGGGGTTCAAGGAGTTTGGCATCGACCTCGTCTACGAGGACAAGAGCCTCGAGTTCGGATTCACCGATGTGAGCGCCGATGTGCAGGCGATGAAGGACAAGGGAGTGCAGTTCGTCACCACCTGCATGGACTTCGGTGGCGCGTTCAAGATCTCCCAGGGGCTCAAGCAGGCCGGTGTCGACGACGTGGTGTTCTACGCCCCCGAGGGGTATCGCGCCGACACGATCAAGAAGTTCGGCAAGCAGCTCAACAACTGGTTCTTCGGGTTGTCGTTCGCCGACTGGCAGAGCAAGGTGGTGCCGAAGGGCACCAATGCGTATCTGAAGGCGATGAAGGCGAAGGGGATCTCCCCGAGCGAGCAGTCCCAGGCCGGCTGGATCAACGCCCAGCTCTTCGTGGAGGGCCTCAAGAAGGCCGGCAAGGACTTCACCCAGCAATCGGTGGTGGACGCGATCAACAGCATCACCGACTTCGACGCCGACGGGATGTTGCCGCCCCAGAACTGGACGAGCGATGGTCACGGACCCGGGCATGAGGACTGCACCGCGTACGTCGAGGCGGTGAACGGGAAGTTCGTACCCCGCTACGGCAAGCCGGGTCAGCCGTTGGTCTGCTTCCCCGACAACCCGCGGGCGCCGACGCTGGACAACCCGTACTACCGACCGCTCAAGCCCGGGGAGACGGTGCCCACGGCGAACGGTTAGCGAACCCAAAGCAAAGAGAGGACGAGTCCGGACGGCGTAAAGGGACGCGGTGGATCAACAGATCCAGTGGATCATCGAGGGCGCACCGATCGGGTGCGTCTACGGCCTCGTTGCCGTCGGACTCGTCCTCACCTACAAGACGTCCGGAGTCTTCAACCTGGCGTTCGCCGCTCAGGCGTTCCTGAGTGGCTGGGTCTTCTACGACTGTGTCGAGAACCGGGGTTGGCCCCTGTGGTTGGGCTTCGTCGTTGCGGTCCTGATCGTCTCGCCGCTCGTCGGCTTGTTGCTCGACCGAGCGCTGTTCCGCTACATGCGTGCGGCCTCCTGGCAAGTGAAGCTCGTCACTGCCCTCGGTCTGTTGCTCGCGATGCCCGAGATCGTGAAGGCGATCTTCTCGCCGGAGCCGGGGCTGGCA
This sequence comes from Acidimicrobiia bacterium, assembly GCA_022865365.1. GTDB lineage: Bacteria > Actinomycetota > Acidimicrobiia > IMCC26256 > PALSA-555 > JALHSW01. Next base: position 6,581 of record JALHSW010000054.1, read on the forward strand.
CCACCGAGCGTGGCGCCGCTTCTCGGCCTCGAGCAGGGCGGATGGTCGTTCTGGGAGCATCTCGGCTTCCAGGCGAACTTCGACCCGAACCTGAGCTCGTTCCACTTCGGTGACTACATCGTGCAGGCCGACCGCGCCGCGACGGTCATCGTCACCGTGGTCACGGTGGTGGTGCTCGGGCTCCTCTTCCGCTTCACGGCCGTCGGCCTCCAGATGCGAGCCGTCGTGGAGAGCCCGCGTATGGTCGAGCTGGCGGGAGTCGACTCCGACCGCGTGAGCACGTTCTCGTGGATGTTGTCGAGCAGCCTCGCCGGCCTCGCGGGCGTGCTGCTCGCCCCGCTGTACTTCGAGCTGAACGGCAACATCTACACGCTCCTCATCATCGCGGCGATCGCCGCCGCAGCAGTCGGGCGCTTCGTCAGCATCCCGTGGACGCTCGTCGGCGGACTGCTCATCGGCATCGCCCAGCGCGGTCTCCCCGACGTGATCGGTGTCGACAGCGCGATCGCACAGGACCTGCGTCCGTCGTTCCCGTTCCTGCTGCTCTTCGCCTTGCTCGTGTTCTGGCCCAAGCTGCGGGAACGTCGGGAAGTGTCCGACCCGCTGGCTGGCGTCGACCCGCCAGCACCGGCGTTGGCGCACGAGTACAAGGACGCCGCGATGCAGCGGCTGACGCGCATCGGGTTCCCGGTGTTCGTCGGCGGCTTTCTCGTCCTGATGATGACGGTCGTGAGCCCGCTGTGGGTCACCCGCCTCACGGATGCGTTCGCCCTCGCGGTGGCGCTGCTCTCGATCACGATCTTCACCGGGCTCGGTGGACAGATCTCACTCGCGCAAGCAACGTTCGCGGGCTTCGGCGGCTTCGCGATGGCCAACCTCATGCAGGAGTGGAACGTCCCCTCCCTGGTCGCGATCTTGGTCGGCGCGCTCGTCGCCGCGGCCGCCGGTGCGTTGTTCGTGCTGCTCATCGACGGCGTCCCCGCGCTCATCGGGAGCGTACGCCGCCGTCCTACGGTGCGTCTCGCGGGGCTCTATCTCTCGCTCGCGACCTTGGCATTCGCGCTGATGGCGGAGAACGTGATCTTCCGTCGGGAAGAGGTGTCCGGGGGTGAGTTCGGGATCGAGGTCAGTCGACCTGAGTTCGCGAACCTCACCAACGATCCCGACGGGCGCCTCTGGTTCCTGATCGTGTTCGGCATCTTCGCGATCGTCGGCTTCATGGTGATCCTGATTCGCAAGGGCACGATCGGTCGATACCTCGGAGCGCTACGCGGCAGCGAGACCGCCGCGGCGTCGATCGGCGTCAACGCGACCTCGCTGCGCATCATCATGTTCTCGCTCGCCGCGGGTGTGGCCGGCCTCGGCGGTGGGCTCATCGGGATGTCGCAGGGCCGGGTCGAGCCGGTCGCGACCTATCCCGCGCTCTTCGGGGTCGTGTGGGTCGTTCTCGTCGTCACCCTGGGGTCACGCACCGTTGACGGCGCGGTCAACGCCGCCCTCGGTCTCATCGTTACCCAGTGGCTGCTCGAAGCGCTCGGGTTGCCGCCCTCGATCGCGATCATCGGGTTCGGGCTCGGTGCGATCACCTACGCGCGCCATCCCGAGGGGATCGTGCAGTTCCAGACCCGCAAGAGCATCCTCGCCCAGCGCCGCCAGGCGGCACTGAGGCGCCGTGCGGATGAGCTCGCGAACGAAGATCAGCTGCCGCGGCAGTACCGGCCGGTGTGGCACATCGTGCTCCCGGTCATCGCGGGACCGGCGCTGTACCTCGCGTACATCCTCGTCCGTAGCCCGATCCAGGGGCACTGGGTGGCGGTGCGCAGCACCACCTTGGTCGTCTTCATCGTCCCGAGCCTGCTGTTCGCACTCGCGTGGATCTTCTGGACCGACGCCATGTTGCGCAAGGCCGGCGGTGCGGCACGGGGTCTGCTCTGGCTCCTCGGCGGTGCCGTCGTGGGCGGGCTGGTCGGCACCTTCTTCTTCGACCAGAGCTGGGTCCCGCGGGCGTCGCTGCTGGACTGCGCACTCGTGGGCATCCCGGTCGGTGTCGCGTCGGTCGCGTTCTTCCTCTTGCCCGTACACGTCGAGCGCATCGCCAAGGCGCGGGGCTGGCTCGAGAGCCCGATCACCTGGCGTGCCGGGCGGGCACCGTTCGGCTTCGTGGTCGTAGGTGCCTACTTCTTCTTTCGGACGTCGGTGAATGACGCGAGCTCCGGCAGCTTCATCGACCACGGCTTCCCGCCGACGGGGTGGCCGGTGGCGTTCCTCACCGTCGTGTTCGTGATCGTCTGGACCCAGTGGGTCGCCGCGGTGCAGGGGGCGTGCAACGAGCTCGCCATCGGTGGTGAGGGCTTCGAGCCACCCGAGGAGAGCGTCCTGCCCGCGCAGAGCACCGACGCGTCGATCCCGACACCCGCGAGGGGTGCGGCATGAGCACGGTGAGGCGCCCACCGGTCGAGGCTTCGCTGCGCGGCGACGTCGAGCTCCTCGAGGCGCGCGGGATCAGGAAGAACTTTTCCGGGATCACCGCGCTCAACGGGGTCGACCTCGACGTGGGCTATGGCGAGATGGTCGGGCTCATCGGACCGAACGGCGCGGGCAAGACCACCCTCTTCAACTGCATGCTCGGCATGCTGCGTGCGGACTCGGGCGTGGTCCAGTTCGACGGGCGCGATGTCAGCGCGCTGCCGGTGTACAAGCGAGCACGTCGCGGGATCGGGCGCACGTTCCAGCGGCTCGAGCTCTTCTCGGGCACCACGGTCCGCGACCACTTCCTCGTCACCGAGCGACGTCGCAACGGCTCGGGGCACCTCTGGAAGGACCTGCTGAACCTCTCGAACCCGACCGACGACGAGATGTTCCGCACGAATCGCATGATCGAGCTCCTCGGCCTCCAGGCCGAGGCCGACCAGCCGGTCGAGTCGCTCAGCCTCGGACGCGGTCGCCTCGTCGAGCTCGGCCGTGCCCTCATGTCGGAACCGAAGCTCCTGCTGCTCGACGAGCCGTCATCAGGACTCGACGCGAAGGAGACCGCGGCGCTGGCCGAGCGGCTCCGCACCGTGCAGGAGCAGCACGAGTTCGCCGTGCTGCTCGTCGAGCACGACGTCGAGATGGTGCAGAGCCTCGTGACCCGTCTCTACGTGCTCGACTTCGGCACGCTCATCGCCGCGGGCGCCACGGCCGAGGTCCTGGGCGACGCGGCGGTGCGCAAGGCCTACCTCGGAGACATCGTGTGACCGCATCCACGCCGACCACCACCCCGGCACCCTCCTCACCATCTTCGGCGGGCGCCGCGCCGGTGCTCGAGCTGCGCGACGTGGAGGCCGGCTACGGCCCGTTCCGGTCGCTGTTCGGTGTGTCGTTCACCGTGCGCGAGCAGTCCGTCACGGCGCTGCTGGGCTCCAACGGCTCGGGCAAGACCTCCGTCGTGCGCGTCTGCTGCGGGCTCGTCGAGCCGACGGCGGGCAAGCTCCTCTACCAGGGCAAGGACGTCACCGGGAGTCGCGCCTACCGCCTCGCCCGGATGGGGATCGTGCATGCACCCGAAGGGCGTTCCGTCTTCGGCTCCCTGACCGTCGAGGAGAACCTCGCGCTCACGTTCCGTCAGCTCTTCGGCCGCCGCGGTGCGAAGGGTGCACTTGCCAAGGCGTACGAGCTGTTCCCGCGACTCGGGGAGCGGCGTCGGCAGAGCGCGGGCACCCTGTCGGGTGGAGAGCAGCGCATGGTGTCGCTGGCGCGCGTCATCGTGCACGCACCGAAGCTGCTCATCACCGACGAGCTGTCGCTCGGTCTCGCGCCCGTGATCATCGACGAGGTCTATGAGACCCTCGCCACCATCCGCGATGCCGGTACGTCGCTGCTGATCGTCGAGCAGCGCGTCCGCCAGGCGTTGACGCTCGCCGACGACGTGGTCGTGATGGCCAAGGGCCGGGTCGCGCTGGCCGGGCGCACCGACGAGCTCGGCGATCTCGGCGACCGCATCATGCCGGCAGTGCAGGGCGAGACGCTCCCCGACGCAGGCTGAACGCGAGTGGGGCCGCCCCGCAGGGCGGCCCCAGTACGTCTCGCTTACTCGATGTGGCTAGAGGGTCTCCTCCAGCACGATCGTCGCGCAGGGCTCCTGCTCGAGGACCGTCGGGTCGCCGAGCGCCTGCGTGTTGCACAGCGTGAGCCCCGAGACCTTCCAGGTCTTGCCTTCGAGCACCGCACCACCTGGCGGTGCGAGTCCGGAGAGCGGTGAACCGTCGATGACCAGGTCGAAGGCCACGACAGCGCCGTTCTTGCCCTTGCACGTGACACTATTGACCTGGACGCCCGTGGTCGCGGCCGCCGCGGCGTTGGCGTCGGAGCTGGCCTGGAACTGTGCGACCAACTCTGCACTCTTCTTCTTGCCGCTCAGGTACTGGATGTACGCCCCCTTCTGGTCCGCGGTGTAGCCCAAGGACCCGTCGAGGAAGTAGGCGTAGGCGGCCTTGATCTGCTTGGTCGCCGCCTTCTTGGTCTTCCCCGAACAGACTGCGGCACCCTTGCTGCTCACCGATGCTCCGGCAACCGCCGATGTGCCGACCGTGAGTGACGCGGCAGCAATGGCGGCGGTGAGCAGGATTGCTGCTCTCTTGCGCATGTTCCCCCCTGGGATCTTCACCGGCACTGTGACGGTGACGTCAGGAATATAGCCCCGGTCGGCCGATGGGGGTAGGCGGCTCAGCAGCCGGACGGCTGCGACGGCTCCCGTGGAGGGCCGCCATCGTGGCCGCGGCGAGGGTGGGGATCGTCTCGATCGAGTCGACGTGGAGCCGGCGGCCTTCGACGAGGTAGTTCGTGCGCTCGATCATCGACACGAGCGCGAACGCGGTCACTCCGGGGTCGAGGTCGGGGGCGGCCGTGCGGACCCGGCGCGCGAGCTCACGGGAGAACTGGGTGACGAGCTCGTTCCCGATGGCGCCGATCTCGCTGTCGGCGATCTCGGCCTCGGTCCACGTGCGGATGAA
>JALHSW010000510.1 GCA_022865365.1 Acidimicrobiia bacterium
CCCAGTCCCGGCAAGGAGCGGATGATCTTGGCGTCCGGGTGCACTTCAAAATGTTCGCTGAGCTGGATCTCGAGGTCCGCGATCTGGGCGACGAGCTCACCGATCACCGCGACGAGCGCACGCGTCGACGCGCCCATCGCGTCCGCGACCAGCGGAGGCGCCTCGAGTTGGGGGGCCCGCAGGGCGGCCTGGATCTCGGTGGCGCGTGCGTCGAGGCGGCGTTGGCGTCCACCTCGACGCAACGCCGCGACGATCTTCGAACGTCTCAACGCGCGGCCCAGTGTCGGGGTCGGCGCCAGGGCCAACACTGCGAGCGCGTCGCCGCCAGCGAGGTCATCGAAGGCGTCCAACGCACCCGGGTAGTACTCCCGCAGGCTCGAACGCAGCTGGCTGGTCTGACGCTGCCGAGTCCAGATCAACGACTGATGCGCCCGGGCCAGGACCTTGAGCGCGTCAGCCAACTCGGTGGCACCCGCCACCGCACGATGGTTGTGACCATCCACCCGGGCGAGCTCAGCCAACACGAACGCGTCACCAGGATCCGACTTCGCGCCCGACGTCGAGTGTCGTTCGCGATAGCGCGACGTCGACATCGGATTCACCGCCAACACCCGATACCCCGCCGCGACCATCGCGCCGACGAACAACCCCCGGTCGGTCTCGGTCGCGATCGTCACCTCGTCCGGGTCTTCGACGTGCGCTGCGACGAGCTCATGGAACCGACGCACCCCTTCGACACCCTCGGAGAGTCGAACTGCAGCAAGCCGTTTCCCGGTCTCGTCTTCGACATGGACATCGTGATGGGCCTCAGCCCAGTCATGACCCACGAACACCCTGGCCATCCGCGCCTCCCTGGTCGCTCGTCCGATGTCGAGCCCGAGACGACCAGCAGCGTCCTAATGGTTCAGTGCTCGAAGCACGTCATCCCACCAGCCATCCAAGGTCGACCCACCGACCAGCAGGCGCACGATCTAGCCCTAGAACTCGAAGTCCTGGGATGGTCAGTGCTGACCCACCAGCGGCTCGGCGGCCATCCTCACCCACACCGCGAGCCAGGACGATCGACCCCCATTAGGTTCGGGGTTCGAGTCCGCGGGGGCGTACGACGAACACGCAGGTGAGCGGCGTGGGCGTCGCGATCGCGCTGCGCCGAACCTCGGGATTGGTCACAGAACGGTCACGGAACGCCACCGAACGGTCTGCGCAGACCGCAGCCCCCTCCGCGATGACGAGATGCCGAACGAGCAGCCGCTACAGGAAGGCCCGCACCGAGTGGTGCGGGCCTTCCTGCGCGGACGTCACCCGGTCAGACTGATCTGGGAGACCGGGACGGCCGCGGCCGCGGGCGCGACGGCAGCCGACTCCTGGGGTGTCGGAGCGACCGCAGGGGTCCCGCAGGACCCATCCGCGTTCGCGACCGACGATCCCTGTGCGTCATTGAAGTGAGGGCTGTGCTCCACCGCGTTCTGGCTGACCTCGATGGTCCCGTCACCGTGCTGGGGACGGGAGTTACCGGGCTGCCCCACTTGCTTGCAGACGGTGACCTTGGGCGCCGGATCGGACCACGCCACGCCGAACGACCCGACGGTGGCGATTGCCACCGCGCTGAGAAGTAGTACGAGCTTACGAACCATTGAGTTCCTCCCCCATCGATTCCGAGTACCCGACATGCCGGGCAGTCCACCCCATGCTAGGCGCAAATGCCGGCGGATGGGGGGCCAAGTGCCGGACGGAACGGATCCAGCCAGTCGGACACCCGACGCGCTCGCCTCGGTGCGGGTCGGGTGTCGGACTGCCGATCTTCATCTTCCCCGAGGGGGTCGACCTTGCCGTGGGCGTCCAGCGCCCGTTCCTGGGCCGCCGAGGCTCCGTAGCGGGCGAGCATGGCGGGGGA
>JALHSW010000511.1 GCA_022865365.1 Acidimicrobiia bacterium
AGAACGCTCAGGCCCGGATCGACGGGCTGCGCGCCGCGTTGTCGGTGCTCGCGCTCTTCGCGCTCCTCGCACTGGCCTTCACGAGGGGAATCCCGACAGAACCGCCCGGCGGATCATCCTCGGAGCCGAGCGCACCGCGGAAGCGAGAACCCAGCTATCAGTCGTCCTGACCCTGGGCTGTTGCCTGAGTCAGGACCGACGCCGTCGGTGCTCGCTCAGTGTCGGTGGTTCGCATGAAGAGGTCGGTCGGTGGGTCAGGGATCGGGCCGCGGACGGCCGCCGCCAGCTCGCAACACGTCACGCGGCAGGTGCACCTCGGTGCAGCGGCCACGGGACCACTGGCCGCGATGTCCTGGCCGCTCTCGTCGCGCTTGTCGTTCAACCCTTTGGCTCGCCCTGGAGCTCATCGATGTAGACCTTGATCGAAGGGAGGGCGTTCAACTTCTCGTAGAAGAAGTTGTTGACGATGTTGATGACCTCGGCGCGGGCGGCCTCGACGTTCGCGTGCATGCTCTGACCGCTCTCCTGGGTGTCCAGGGCGTCGCGCAGGCGCAGCAGATGTTTGATCACCGCCGTCTCCTCGGCTCCGTCGAGGACCTCGACCACCGACAGGATCAATTGGTCCGCTTGCGCTCGCACGCTCTCGATCGCAATGGTCGAACCGGCTGAGCAACACTCCTCCATCGTGCGGAAGAGCGACCAGACCTGGTACAGCATCGACGCGGGTTCGTCGAACAGCTCCCGGATGAAGATGGCGTCCTCGTAGCGCCCGGTCAGGCGGAAGACGTTGTACATCCGTTTGGCGGCCTTGCCGTAGTTGATGTCGGTCGTCACGTACTTGTCGACCTCGTGCTCGAGCTGGGCGACGTACTCGTCGAGGGCATCGGCGGAGACATGCTGGGCGAGCTTGGAGAAGATGGGCGCGGATTCGGCCTCGAGGTAGATCTCCTGGAAGTACGGATCCAGATACCCGTCCAGCGGCGTGATCGTGCCGTCGGGTGCCTCCCACGTGACGTCGAGCATGTTGCTCGCGTTGACGACGTGCCCGCGCACCGCGTCCGCGATCACCCAGTCCAACTTGCACCAGCCGGGCTCGACCATGCCGTCTTCCCAGCGGATGACCACGGCCTGCCCATCAGACAGGAAGGCGTCGAACTGCCCGGCGAGAATGTCCTGCGGCGACCACTCGATCGAGCTGCCCTTCGCCTTGGGCTTGTCGCCGCGTACGACGTCCATCGGATACGAACCGAACCGGACCGCGATCATCAGGTAGGTGGAGCCTCTGCCGGCCTGCTCGGCCTTGTCTCGAATCAGGTCCGCCAGGATCTTGCAGGCTGCATCACGGCTCTCGGCCAGGATGTTGACCCGCTCGAAGAAATCGGCGTCTCCGGGGAACGTCTGGAACTTGGATTGCGCCGCAGACCCGGAGAGGGCCAGCGCCGTCTCGACGACGCCGGGCACGTCGGCGAACTCCACGATGCGTCCGAGCGTGCGGAAGTGCTCGAGGTCCGCGTCGCTGAAATCGAGCATGCTGATCCTGTGCCCGAACACCCCGGTGCGCTCATCGGTCACGATGCCCGAATCAGCCCGGGTGTCGGCCATCGTGGTCAGCCAACTCAGGGCGTCCGCCTCGTTCATCTCCACGCCCAGTCGCCGGGCGGATTGCAGGACGCGATCGAGCTCTTCGTTCGGTTCCGAAGATGGGCTGCTCATGGCTTGGTCCCTTCCGACGCGGAGAACAACATCATGGTTTCGCCACGCTTCTTGCCTCTTCGAGGATTCTGCGAAAAAGCCCTGCCTGGGCAACGGCATCCTCGAGGGCATGGTGGGTCAATGGCTGCTCGATGCGATAACGCTTCGCTATGTGTCCAAATCCCGTCTCGTCCCAACTGGTACCGACAACTCCCATGTAGAGCGCCTTGATGTCGAGCGCCTTGTGGCCGAAGGGATTTCGTCCGAGGTACCGATGGAAGTAGTCCGCCACGAACATCCAGTCGAACGGCGCGTTCAACGCCACGAAGATGGGTCGATGGTCAGTGGGTGCAGCGTGCAGCACCCAGTCGGAGAATTGGCTCATCGCTTGCTCGGGCGTCAGGCCGTGGGCTCGGAGCTGCTCCATCTCCAACCCGGTGATCCGCAACGCCTCGGGCACGAACGCATCGTTCACCGGCTGGAGCTCCACGTAGAACGTGTTCGCCGGCTCGAGAACCAGACACGCACCGATGGACAAGAGCGAGTACTGGCCCGGGTTCGGCCCGGCGGTCTCCACATCCACCGAAATCAAGGCCGCGTCGGCTGGTGATTCCATGAAGAGACTCCCGTGCAATGGGCCCGCCGTCTGGGCTGACGGTACCAGCGTGCTTGCTACGAGACACGATGCAGTCGGAAGCCGCGTCGGGAGTCGAGGCGTACGTCTGGCGGATCCCGGCTTCGAGTGCCAAGATCACCCGGCGCCAGTCGCTGGTGCTCAGGATGCAAGCAGTCGGCGCGAGCGTCGGACCACGTCGGCGTGCCGTTGCCCAACGGGAGGACCGCACATGGCAGGTCTCGTTCGTATGAGTCTCGATTCGCCTGAGGAAACCCGCCCCTTCGAGGACGGCAAGGGCAAGCTCGAGCTCGTCAACCTCGAGGCTGGACCGATCGGCCGGGCAACGTTCGAGCCCGGATGGAAGTGGTCGCAGCACATCAAGCCAATGGCCAAGACCGACAGCTGCCAGACCGCCCACATGGGGTATGTCATCTCGGGGAGCATGGGAGTCGCCATGGACGACGGCGAAGAGATGGAGTTCGGTCCCGGCGACTTCATGGTCTGCGCACCCGGGCACGACGCGTGGACCGTCGGCGACGAGGCTTGCGTGGTCATCGACTGGCAGGGCGCGGCCGACTACGCCAAGCGCGACTGATCCGAACGCCGGCGCCAGCGGCCGAACGCCCTCACAGTTGTCGCCTCGGACTCCACCCCGGGTCGACCGCGGAGGTCCCGGCGGTTTCAGATGAGCGCGGGGTCGTTCGATACGGAGGGACCGTGAGCGACGAGGAGACGCAGCCGCGTTGGGAAGTTGCCGGGCGTGGCTGGGGTGCTCGTGCGGTGGATTGGGCGTACCTGTTCGAGCCGTATGCCCGATCGGCGAACGACGTGCTGTTCGACCGGTTGGGAGTGAACGCCGGAGCGCGGCTCTTGGACGTCGCGTGTGGATCGGGGTTGGCGGCCCAGGTCGCGAGCCGGCGCGGCGCGGTCGTGACGGGTTTGGACGCTGCTGAAGGACTGATCGCGATCGCTCGCAGCCGAACGCCGGGCGGCGACTTCCGGGTCGCCGACATGTTCGCGCTGCCGTTCGCCGACGACAGCTTTGATGTTGTGACGACCTTCAATGGAATCTGGAAGGGCTGCGAGGGCGCCTTGTCCGAGGTTCGTCGTGTGCTGGCCAATGGCGGGCGGTTCGGGATGACCTTTTGGGGCAGCTACGAACGACTCGGTCTCATGCCCTACTTCGCGAAGATGATCGAACTCTCGCCACCGAGTCATGGCGCGGCAACCATGGATCAAGGAGATACTGGTCGACCCGGCGTCGCGGAACAGATGCTGGAGACCACCGGATTCAGGATCCTCGAACGTGGCACCGTCGACTGTGTCAACGAGTGGCCCGACGTGGTCACCGCCGTTCGCGCACTCGCCGCTGCCGGCCCCTCCGTACCGCCGATCGAGGCGATCGGTTACGACGCGTTCTGCGATGCGTTGACCGAAGTCATCGCCCCACTCTATGACCGCGACATCGGGATACGGATCTCCTCCGAATTCGGATGGGTCACCGCCGAGGCAGCCTGAACCCCGCCAGACCTGAGTTCTCCGGGCGTGCGCAACACCTCGTGCGCGCGCCCGTCGACGTGTGATCGAGCTCGTCTGAGCGGGCTCCGGGCCCCCAAACCTTCCAGAGTGAACCTCGATGGGACAGAATCATGGACCTAGTTGAGCCAGTGGGAGCGACGCTCGGGAGCGGCGCGAGCGCCTGCCACGAACCGTGACCCACACCAGCACGTCCAGTGAGATCGACCGACCCGGCCGCCTCGTCATCCGATCGAGTGAGGGCTCGTCCTTCCCCTTGACGATGACCGGCACCGTCGAGCGGATCGACGAGCGGCGATGCCGCGCGGCCGTGACCGTCGGAGGAGACCCCGCGCCTTCTACCGGGTCGCCGCACCTATGCTCGTGGCGATGGTGCGCCGTTCGGTGCGCAAGGACCACCGGCTACTCACCGAGCTGCTGAACGCCGGGCACGAGGGGAACGGCTGATGCTGTCAACACGTCTGAACTCCGAGTCTGTCGACTATCGAGCAAGCCGCGAGGAGCTGCGAAGCGCTGAGCTCGACCTGGTCGAACGACGCGAGCATGTCGCCACGTTGCGGCGCGGGCTCCCGAATGGTCCAGTCGTCGACGACTATGCCTTTACCGACGTCATCACGGAGCCAGGGGCGGACGTGCGCCTCAGCGAGCTGTTCACCGAACCCGGGCGTGCGCTGGTCATCTACCACCTCATGTACGGGAAGCAACAGAGCACACCCTGCCCGATGTGCACCATGTGGATCGACGGCTTCAACGGCATCGCCCACCACCTCGCACCGAGCGTCGACTTCGCCGTCGCCGCCGCCGCAGAACCGGATGCGCTCCGAGCTCATGCCGCCAATCGCGGCTGGGACCAGCTTCGTCTGTTGAGCTGCGGCGAGAACACCTTCAAGTACGACCTTGGCAGCGAGGACGCGGACGGCGGACAGGGATCGGCGATCTCCGTCTTCGTCCAAGACGACGGACGAATCCGCCACACCTACACGACCACACCACAGCTCACCGACGACATCCACGAGCGCGGCATCGACCAGCTCTGCGCGGTCTGGAACATCCTCGACCTCACGCCGCGCGGGCGCGGCGACTGGTACTCGTCGCTCGACTACGAATCCTGAGCATCAACCCCCCGAAGGCTCCCGTTCACCGACCGACACTGGCGAGCAACCGTCACGATCCCACCTGAACCCGGGTGCTGGTAGGCCAACATGAACTACCGCACTGCTCTTGCGATGGCCGTGCCAAAGCCCTTGACCTTGAAGTGGGGTTCAAGGTTTGGGCTGCTGGCATGCGGATCTCCGAGCTGGCCGACCACCTGGGCGTGGCGCCGTCGACGGTCCGGTACTACGAGCGGATCGGCCTGGTGCCGAGCCCGCCCCGTACCCCGTCGGGCTATCGGGCCTACGACGACGAGGCCACGGCCCGGCTGCTGTTCGTGACCCGAGCCAAGCGCATCGGCCTCACGCTCGAACAGATCGCCGAGGTGCTCCCGATCTGGGACGGCGTGAACTGTGCGGCGACCCACGAGCAGATCAGCCGGCTCGTCGACACCAAGCGGGACGAGGTGCTCGAGCGCATGCGCGAACTCCAGCGCTTCGCGGAACAGCTCGACGAAGTGCGGGTCGCACTGGAGGAGGCCCCGCCGCCGGCGGCGTGTCTCCCGGATCTCTCGTGCTGCGTCCCCGAGACCGCCGACCCGTCGGTCACTGCGATCGCGGGGCTGCCGACCCGGCGCAGGCCAACCGGGAACAACGCATCGACCTAACCCAATCAGCCAGACGAGACACGGAAGGGACGTGCCATGCCCAAGCTCAACAAGAAGGATGCCGCCGACGTCATCAAGGTGGAGGGCTACGAGGGCCACTTCGGCGAACTCGACGACTACACCGTCGCGTTCGAGTCCTACACCGCCGACGCCGACATGTCGGACATGTTCAAGGGCCTCCCCGACGACCGTTGCCAGTGCCCGCACTGGGGTGTCGTGCTCAAGGGAAAGCTCAAGTTCTCGGACGCGGAAGGAGACACGATCATCGAGGCCGGCGAGGCGTACTACATGGCGCCCGGGCATCTCCCGTACCTGTACGCCGGGTCCGAGGTGGTCGAGTTCAGCCCGACCAAGCTGCTCCAGGACACGCTCGCGGTCGTCGAGAAGAACATGGCTCAGAGCGCATAGCTCGTCGCCACAGACATCAAGCACCGTACGCGTGGCCCCGGGTCGCCAGGCCCGGGGCCACGCGACCGGTAGGCCCTTCACCGACAAGGATCAAGGAATGCCTGCTGAACCAGCCCGGTCTCGCCGCACGCACATCGCAACGGTCATAGCCGGGCTGCTCGTCGCGGCGACCGTCCTTTTCGTCTGGGGTGCGCTCGCGGAACGCTCTGACCACCACGACACCAACGCCACCACCGCGACGCACCAGGAAGGTGAAAGCGGCGAGAGCGCCAACGAGCATGCCGCCGAAGGCGGAGCTACCGAAGCCGACTCGGAATACCGCCCGCTCGGCATCAACCTCGAATCAACTCCACTCATCATCACCGCAGCTGTCCTTTCCCTCGCACTCGCCGGCCTGGTCGCATTCAGAGCGAACACGACCGTCTTCGTGGCCGTCGTCGTACTCGGCGGAGCCTTCACCGCAGAGCTCCGCGAATGCACACCTTCATGCACCTTTACCTCGACGCATGGCACACGCACCTCAACGACCGTCATCTGGCTCCTGGTGCGAGTCCCACGTCCTCGCCGCGGAGCCGAGCAACGCGAGCCCGGCGATCACGAGTCCCGTCTGGTACGTGCTGTGCAGCCCGATCCCCCCAGCGAAGAGCAGCGCAAGGGCGATCGCCCGCTCGCGATCACCGTCGCGGATCAGCGAGACGAACGTACACGAGAGCGCGCCAAACGCGGCGCCGTAGAGCACCCACGGCAGCGTGCCCGCGAGACCGAAGTTCCAGAGCATCAGGATCGTGATCGTCCAGCTGTTGGCAGTCAGCATCGCGACGACGACGACACCGGCAAGAAGTCCAATCCCGATGCTGCGTCGATCGGGACGGACACGCAGCAGCAGCGGCGACGTGACCGCGGCTACGACGGCAAGTACCTCCGCGACGAGGCGCAACTCTGTGCCGCCGCCCGCGGTCGTAAAGCCTTCACCGGCGAGCTCGTCGAACGCGGCCAGCGCGAACGCGCCCGAGAACGCGACGACCGGGATCTGAGCCCGGCGCTCGAGCGTGCGCGTCGCGACCAGACCGAGAACCACGGCCGCGGCGAGTGCCGCGGCCCCAGCCGTGTCGTGGCCGACGGCGCCGACGCGAGCGCCGATCGCGGCGGTGGCGAACGTTGCGATCGCGGCCGCGCCGACCATTGCGCGCGTCGACGCGGCTGTCGCCGACGCCACGAGCAACAGCGCGATCGTCACGATCAACAGCACACAGGAGAGGTAGTAGGTAAACCGGCCGATGTCGGCAGTCACCTCGAGCACCGGGGACACGCCGCTCGCCCCGGGGATGTGGATGATCGTGCGCGTGAAGATGCGCAGCACCACGAGCTCCAGGCCGGCGCCGACGGCCGCCGTGGCGGCGACTGGCCACAACCACGCGTCGGTCGCGACCGACATGGCGCGATCGACCACCGCGGTCGGGGCCGCCACGCCGGGGACGCTCATGGTGTCGGCGCGGCGGGCTTGGGTGCTCCGACCCACCGCGCGAACCGCCACAGCCCGAACGTCAGCAGCGCCACGACGGGGATCGCGACGAACCACCAGCCGGTCCATGGTGGCGATGGCTGCGAGTTTGACGAGAGCACGAGCTGACCAAACTGCGAAACCGACTTCTTGCCGTTGCGTTCGTCCTCCTGTCCTTGCCACACCGCGAAGGCGACGTCGAGTTTGTCGCGTACCGCGAACCCGGGCTGCCCCGATCCCGGCTTCGCGAACGGCCGCCGGAACACGACACTCCAGGTACCGTGGCCTGCGGACTCGTCGAAGACGCCATGGGCAGCGACGGTCTGCACGGACGATGGGGCGAGGGTGCCGAACCCCTCTGCGACGAGGTCCTGCGCCGCCCGGTGCGTGCGCGCGACCGGGTTCCCGACGTCGAGTGCGGGGTACGCGAGCTTGCCGCGCAACGGGTATTCGTCGACATAGCCATTGGGATACACGCCCCTGGGCCACACCGTCGCCGGCTGCTGCCGGTCGGCGCGCCACTGCCAGACGTTCACGCCCCCGTCGGCCTGGCCCATGCACACCGACGGCACCGATGACTTGGCGGTCGCGGGGAACTCGACCGCGACTCCATCGGCGAACTTCGTGACCGAGTTCGTCTCCGCGTTGTAGGTGTCGTCGGCCCATTCGACGCGTAGGTACAGGCTGCGGTCGTGATAGATCGCCTTCACTGTGACGCCGGCGATGGTGCCGCCGCCGAATGGGTACGTCACCTCCTGGGCGGTGAGGGGGATCTCGACCTGCTGAACGTCGTCCCAGGCACCGCTGTTCGGGTCGAGACCGGGATCACGTGACGAGCGCAGCGCCGTGAGCGCGACAGTCTGCGGTACGGCGGGATTGACGTCCATCACCATGAGGCCGGCTGCGACGAACGCGGCCGCAAAGAGGCCCACCAACGCGCGGCGGCGGGTCACCGGTCAGCTTCTTCGTTCGGTCCCATGAACTGGACCGGCACTGCCGACGTGCACGCGGAGGGCGCGCAGGTCGCGCCGCACGAGTCCTCGTCGTCGAACGTGGCCCGCGGGGCGGGCTCGGTGAGGCGGGCGATGGGTTCGACCCCGAGTGCAGCCATGTCGGCGTCGAGCCAGGTGGCGAGCAACCGGCCCACCGCGGCCGGTAGCGGGTGCTGGGCGACGGCTGCGACCCGCCGCCCGAAGTCCGGCCCCCAGCAACCGAGGTGGTCGCGCAGGAAATGCACCTGGGTGCGGCGGCACTCGTCGACCTCGTCGGTACCCAGGCAGTCGAGTGCATGCGCTTCCTTGCGGGCCATGAAGGCCATGAACTCGAGCTCGGTGCAGACATGGTCGGGGCGCTCCCGGTCGGTCCCGCCGACGCGCAGGCCATGCGCGTAGTAGAACGCGGCGACGTCAGCCATGACCTCGGTCTGTCGGAAGACGTCGGACGGGCCGTATCCGCTCTCGTAGGGTGGGCAGTCTTCCGGCTCGATGTGGGTGAATACCTGGGCGTGCGCGTCTCTGAGCTCTGCGAGCGGGGCATCGAGTACGCGCACCACCCCGGTCACCGCGCCAGAGAGGGCCGGAGGGTCCGCGGCCCGGCCGGCGGCGGCCGGCGCGATGTAGTCGCGGAGGGCGTCGAGGTGCTCTGCCGCCGGGTATGCCAATGTGCGCGCAAGGAGCTCGTAGCGGGCCGCGCGGCTGATCGCCAGTTCCCACTCCTCGAGCGTGACGCGAGTCTCCATGTCCTCGCTCCTCAGATCGAGTTCAACTTGCCCGGACGCTCGTAGATCGGCTCGTCGACACTCACGCGCACGATCTCATTCCCCTGGCTGTCATACCCGACGACGGTGTCGTTGAAGAGCTCGACCGGTCGGCCGTCGATCACGAACTCCGCGAACCTCGGCCCCTCGATGACATCGAACGCGAACACGATCTTGCGCGATGCGCGGAACAGCTGCAGGAGCGCACGCAGTCGTCGTGACGGATACATGTACCGTTCGATTGCCTGGTCGACCCCCGGACCGAACATCTGACGGAGATACTCACGAGGCGCCCAGCGCGGCGGCATGTAGTACACGTTGGGCTGCGTCCCGAACTGCGGGTAGAGCGGTAGCGCGACCTGTTCCTCGTGCACGAGGTAGTAGATCGGGTTCGCCGGGTCAGGCGTCCACGTGCCGTCGGGCTCCGTCCGGACGAGACTCTGCATGCGGATCTTCCCGACGCAGGCCGACATGCAGCGCGTCTCCGTCGGCACACCGTCGGTCAGCGGATCGCTACCCTCGATGCGTGGGTAGCACCCGATGCACTTCTCCGTGGTTCCCGTCGTCGGGCGGTACATCGTCTTCTTGTACGGGCAGGCTTCCACGCACTTGCGGTAGCCACGGCACCGCTCCTGGTCGACGAGAACGATTCCGTCTTCCGGACGCTTGTAGATCGCGTTCCGTGGGCAGGCGGCCAGGCAGCCGGGGTACGTGCAGTGGTTGCAGAGCCGCTGGAGGTAGAAGAACCACCCCTTGTGTACCGGGAGCGACACGCCCCGGCTCGGTGCGCCCGTCGCGTGGTCCTCGAACGAGTTCGGTGCCTTCCACTGATCCTCGTGGGGGAGGTAGCCCAACACCTGTTCCTGCTGTCCGTCGGCGGCCTCGAAGATCGTCTTGCCATCGAAGCGTCCGTACGGGGCACGGACCGGCTCGGTGGTGCCGGCGTCCCAAACCTGCTTGCCACCATTCGCCTCATCGAGGAGGTCGAGGATGCGCACGTCCCAGTCCTGCGGGTAGCTACCGTAGGGCTTCGTCTCGACGTTGTTCCACCACATCAGCTCCTGGCCCGGCGAGTACGTCCAGGTCGACTTGCACGCCATCGTGCACGTCTGACAACCGATGCAGCGGTTGATGTTGAACACGGCGGCGAACTGGCGCTGCGTGTTCCCCGCGTCGAATCGGTAGGCCATCGGACGCCCGAGGTGCCAGTTGTAGACCTCGGGCATCAGATCCCCTCCCGCTCGCAGCCCGTACCGAAGACCGTGGTGATCGCCTCGTCGACGATCTCCGTTCCCCGTCTGCGCACGACATCGTGCGCTCCCGTGTATCTGGGGTCCGTGAACAGCTCACGAATCCGCTCGGGACGCCAACCCATCAGGGCGTACTCCTCGACGATGCAGCGCGCGAGCTCGCGGTCGCCGTCGGTCCCTTCGGGGAAGACGAACTGCACACCGACGAGCTCGTAGGGGTCGTCGTCATCGAGCTGCTTCTCGCGCCCGCGAGGTCCACCACCAGGAGACCGCTCGTGGGCGCCGAGGAACGCGACGGGCTGCCACTCGCTCATTGCTGGCCCTCCACCTTGACGAGCGCGCCCGCGAGGTAGCGCTGCATCAGCGTGCTCAGGTTCCCGGGCGTGAAGCCGCTCCGTGAGCGAGGCCAAGGGCCGTTGCCATCGAGGCCGCCGTGCTCGGCGAACGTGATGCGGACGAGGGTCTCCTTCGGCACGGTGTTGACGCCGTGGTTGTCGACGTCGAAACCGAAGACGAAACCCATCACCGCGGCCTTCTTGTGGAACAGGGTGTCGGTCTGGTGCATCGGCGGCGCCCAGCCCCGCGTAATGCTCTGCTGGCTTCCGTGGCGGAAGCTCGACTGGTAGCCGGTGCCGGCGGCGAGTGCGCGCCCGTCGGCGCGTTCCCTCTGCGCGAGCACCGTCCGCGGCGTGGCCATGTAGAAGGCGTGCTTGAGCATGGTGACACCGCGCGGGTAACTCGGGTTGTACGACACGCGCACCATGAGCCGAGCGACGTCGTAGAACGGGTCGGTCGGGTTGTGGCCAACGTAGGGGCGATCGGTCGTGTCCGCGTCGAGCCACACATAATCGCCGTTGTCGATGCCGAGCTCCTCGCCGTCGTCGGGATGCATGTGAAGCTGTGTGTCGCCGACGCCGGGCAGGCGCTTGTCGACCCGGTAGGGATCGGAGAAGTCCGAGTTCCAGAGCCAGTGCCAATCGGTGACCGCCCAGGACGAGTGAACACTGTGCCGGGACTTGGGCGTGAGGCAGAGGAATCGGTAGCCCTGTTCGAAGAGCGGGTTCTGGGTGTGCTTCACCTTCGACCACGGCATCTTCACGTTGCGAACCTGCCGTAGGTTGGCGTCCGTCGCGTCGAGTGGGATGCCGTAGTCCTTCGGCCGCACGTAGGGACTCGTCGACACGATGACGTTCGGCAGGTACGGCGTCGCTTCGACCGCCTCGCGGTGCACGATCAGGTTCTCCCCGTACTCGATCGCCTCCGGGATGTCGACGTAGGCGTGCATCCTCCCGGTGTCGGTGTAGAAGGGGAGGCTGTCGTTGATCTGCTCCCAGAACGGCACACGCGGGTACGTCAGGTACTGCATGAGCGCGCCGCCGGGTTCGCCGTACTTGCCGGCAAGGAGGTCCGCTGTCGTATACCCCGCGGTGGTGAACGACGCGGTGAGCACGCGGTCGAGGTACACCTCGGGCGTCTTGGCGAACTTGAAGTAGTCGGCGAAGCGATGGTCGCCGGTGAGTTCCGCAAGCGCGTTTGCAACGCCTGCGAAGATCTGGAGATCGTCGCGGGTGTCGTGCAGGGGTTCGATACCACCCTTCCAGATCTGGAGGAAGGGGTTCGAGCACGATCCCGTCATCTCGTGGGTCTGCATCTCGAGCCACGAGTTGGCCGGGAGGATCACGTCGGCGAACTCCGCGGAGCCCGTCCACTCGATCTGCTGATCGACGATGAGGTCGACCTTCGGGTTGACGTTCTTGATGAGGTTGTACGCCCACTTCGCCTGGTTGATCAGGTTGGCGTTGTTGTACCAGAAGACCTTCGTCGGCCGAGGCATGTGGGTCTTGCCGGTGAACACCCGTCGCCCACCCTTCGGGAGGTCTACGACAAGGGGCGTGTCGCCCATCCCCCAATACGAGACGTCCTCCCCCTCGAGCCGAGAGACCGAGGTCTTGGCGGTGTAGCGCGCGGCGGGGTCGAGCAGCGGGTTGAACGGGTCCTCGTTCACGTAACCACCGACGCCGGGGCCATGCCATGGTGCCGCCTGGAAGATGCCGCCCTTGTAGTTGCCGGCCCAGGTGCTCACTCCGGAGCCGGGGATCCCGATGTTTCCCGTCAGCATCGCGACGAAGTAGGTGGCGCGGTTGTGCAGGGTCGCGTGGAAGTAGTGGTTCACGCCCTCGCCGACGTGGAACGCGGCCGGCTTGATCGTCGCGAGATCGTCGACCAGGCGCTCGATCAGATCCTTGGGCGCGTGCGTGATCTCGGCCACGGTGTCGAGGTCGTAGTCGGCGAGGTGCTCGCGATACATCGAGAGTGCCGTCGCCACCTCGACCTGCGAGCCGTCGGCGAGGGTGATCGTGCCCCGCCAGTCGAGAACGGGGTCGATGCCCTTTGCGGCAAGCGTGTCGCCGAGGTCCTCGCGCGTGACGGCGCGAGGCGTTCCGGTCGCGGCGTCGACGAGTACGCGATCCCCGATCTTCGCGTATTGCTCGGGGAGCAGCCCATGCAGCGTGAAGCTCGGTGAGTCGAGCGGGAGCTGGTTCACGTAGCCGGGGAACACCTCGGTGGCCCGAACCCGTGCGAGCGTGTCGAGGCGCACGAGCAGCGGCATGTCGGTGAAGCGCTTGAGGAACTCCGCGTCGTAGCGCCCCGAGTCGATGAGCTCCTTCGCGATCCCGAGCATCAGCGCAGTATCGGAGAGTCCGGCGCGGA
>JALHSW010000512.1 GCA_022865365.1 Acidimicrobiia bacterium
GCGGAACGAGTCGTCGGGATCCTTGGCTCTCTCGACGTACGTGTTGAGGTCGCCGCCTCCGTCGCGGATCGATTCGAGCATCTCGATGACGGCCTGGTTCGCGCCACCGTGGAGCGGCCCCCACAGCGCGTTGATGCCGGCCGCGATGGCGGCGTAGATGTTGACCTCGCTCGAGCCGACGAGACGCACCGTCGACGTGGAGCAGTTCTGCTCGTGGTCGGCGTGCAGGATCAGGAGGACCTTCAGTGCCTCGACGACAGTGGGGCTCACCTCGTACGGCTCAGAAGGGAGCGCGAACATCATCGTGAGGAAGTTCTCGATGAGGTCGAGATTGTTGTTCGGGTAGACGAAGGGCTGCCCGACCGACTTCTTGTACGCGTACGCCGCGATCGTGGGCAGCTTGGCCATCAACCTGATGATCGACAGCTCGGCTTCGGCGGGATCGTTCGGGTCGAGGCTGTCCTGGTAGAAGGTCGAGAGGGCGGTGATGGCCGACGACAGCGTCGCCATCGGGTGTGCGTCCTTGGGAAAGCCGTCGAAGAAGCGCTTCACGTCCTCGTGCACGAGCGTGTGCTTGCGGATCGCGTACCGGAACTCGTCGAGCTCGGCACGGGCTGGGAGGTTGCCGTAGATGAGCAGATACGACGTCTCGAGGAACGACGCCTTGTGGCCCGACACGAGCTGCTCGATCGGGATCCCGCGATAGCGCAGGATGCCCGCTTCACCGTCGATGAACGTGATCGCCGACTCGCAGGCACCGGTGTTCAGGAATCCGTTGTCGAGCGTGACCATCCCGGTCTGTGAGCGCAGCTTGGCGATGTTCGCGCCGAGCTCGCCTTCGGTGCCGCGCACAATGGGGAGTTCGAACTCCTTCTCGCCGTATCGCAGGATGGCAGGCTGGTCGCTCACCTTGGCCGCTCCTCTTCGTTCGAGTCGATCGCAGCGTAGCGGGCGCCTCCTCACCCCTTCCGAGTCGTCCGGTAGGTTCGGGACCGCTGGGCGGGGTAGCCAGAGCGGGAGCGGAGCGGTAACGGTGGATTTCGATCTCTCTGACGATCAGGTCGCACTGCGGGGTGGGGCGCGGGACCTGCTCGACGCATTGGCGTCGCCGACGCAGGTCCGGGCCGTGGTCGACGCCGGCGGTGGTCTCGATGCTGCGCTCTGGGGAGCGATGTGCGAGCAGGGCTGGCCAGTGGTGGCGCTTCTCGAAGCCGATGGTGGCCTCGGGCTCGGAATGGTCGAGATAGCGGTGCTCCTCGAAGAGATCGGTGGGCACGCGGCTCCGGCGCCGTTCGCGTCGACGGTGCTGGCGCTCGACGCGCTCGCGGCCGGTGATGCCGCCGAGCTTGCCGGCCGACTGATCGACGGTGGCGTCGGCTGCGTGGCGTGGACTCGAAGCGTCGACGCGGTGCGCGCCGAGCCAGTCGGCGAGAAGTGGGCGTTGACCGGGCGTCCTGATCCGACACCGTACGCACCGAGCGCCTCGGTTGCCGTCGTCGTGGCCGCGACCGACGAGGGCCCCGGGCTCTTCGCGGTCGATCTCGATGCCGTGGGTCGTCCCGAGCGCGAGTCGGCGATGGACCGAACTCGCGAGTTGGGATGGCTGCACCTCGAGGCCACGCCGGCTGCTCGCCTGGGTAGGGCCGAGGCGGTGGAGCGCGTGGCCGACCACGGCGCAGTCGCTGCCTGTGCGGAGATGCTGGGCGGCGCGTTGCGCGTCCTCGACCTCTCGGTCGAGTACGCCAAGGACCGCGTGCAGTTCGGCCGCCCGATCGGAAGCTTCCAGGCCGTGAAGCACCGGTGTGCCGACATGCTCGTCGACGTGGAGGGGATGCGCTCCACGACCTACTGGGCCGCGTGGTGCCTGGCGGCCGGAGATCCCGAGGCCTCGATCGCGGCCTCCACGGCCAAGGTGTGGTGCGCCGACGCGTCGAAGCGGGTAATGGCGTCCGCACTGCAGGTGCACGGTGGGATCGGCTTCACGTGGGAGCACGACCTGCACCTCTTCCTGAAGCGCGCGCAGCTCGACCAGCTGTCGTTCGGCGACGCGCCGTTCCACCGCGAGCGCCTCGCGGCGCTGCTCCGGCCGCGCGTCGAAGCCGGCGAGAGCATCATCTGACGGTGGGGACCTCGGCGGCGCGGGCGCGGAGCGCAGCTCGGTCGGCCTTGCCTGCGGCGAGGAGCGGGAGCTCGTCGAGCTGCACGACCCGCTCCGGGGTCTTGTACCGGGCGACGCCGCGCTCCTCGAACCACGTACGACACGTGTCGAGATCAAACGGTCGGGTCGCGACGACGAACGCGCAGAC
>JALHSW010000055.1 GCA_022865365.1 Acidimicrobiia bacterium
CGAGGCCGACGAGCAGATCTACCGCCCCGATGCCGGAGAGTTCCGGGGCGTCCTCGGGCAGTTCGCCACCGGGGTCACCATCATCACTGCCGTCGACGGCGACGAGCCGGTCGGGGTCGCGGCCAACTCGTTCACCTCGGTGTCGCTCGACCCTCCGCTCGTGCTGTTCTGCGTCGGGCGAACCTCGTCGACGTGGCCGCGCATCGAGAAGGCTCGCAAGTTCGCGGTGAACATCCTCGGCGAGCACCAGGAGGAGCTCTCGGGCCTGTTCGCCCAGAAGGGCGCGGATCGATTCGGCCAGACCGAGTGGCACCTCGGGGTCGGCGGTTCGCCGGTGCTCCACGACACGCTCGGGTACCTCGACTGCGAGTTCTGGAACGAGTACGACGGTGGTGACCACATCATCGTCGTGGGTCGTGTCCTCGATCTCGGTGTCCAGCACGACGCGGGTCCGCTGCTGTTCTTCCGCGGCAAGTACGGCCGCCTTGCCGACACCGACGGCTGAGCCGGCCGAAGCCACGATGGCGGACCCGGCGTCGCTCGCGGGACGCGTCGTCGTGGTCGTCGGCGACGACGCGGCACGAGTAGGCGAGGCCGCCCGGGTGCTCGCGGACGCCGGGGCACGGGTCGCCGGGTTCGTCGGCGACCCTGCGTCGGACGCCGCGGGCTTGACCGAGATGGTCGCCGAGCTGTTCCCCGAGCAGTTGCCCGAGCGTTCGCCCGATCGGTCGCAGGACGCGCCGGAGCCGGCCTGATTTCCTGACGACCAGCTCTCGAGGTCAGTGCCGCGCGCCGCTGGTACTCTGACGTGTCGCCCCGAGCGCGTCAGCGTCGCCGGGGACGGCCCAGAGAGCGAGAAGTCGGGGAGTGGTGGATCGGGAGCGCGAGCTGCGGCGGGCCGGATGGCGGCTCGTGATCGACGCGCTCCGCACCCAGCGTCGCTGGGTCGTCGGCGGAGTGGCGGCCGGCGTCGGCTGGACGGCGGCGAAGATCACGGTCCCGTTGCTGGCCGCAGCGGCGATCGACCAGGGGATCCTCCCCGGCGACACCGAGGCGATCATCATGTACTCGCTGCTGATCGTCGCGGTCGGCGCGCTGCAGGCGATCGGGACCGGTGGTCGACGCTACGCCGCCTTCCGGATCTCCTACCGGGTCGAGAGCGACCTCCGCGAGCGGCTGTTCGCGCATCTCCAGCGCTTGCACTTCGCGTTCCATGACCGCGCGCAGACCGGGCAGCTCATGGCGCGCGCAAACACCGACATCCAGCAGATCAACACGCTCGTGGTGCTCCTCCCGCTGTTCACCGCGAGTCTCCTGATCGTGGTGGTGGTCGTCGTGATCATGCTGCTGCAGAGCGTCACCCTTGCCCTGCTCGCGCTCGGCGCGCTGCCCTTCCTGAACATCGCGGCGACCCGCTTCTCGCACCGGATCGCGCCGGTGTCACTGCGCCTCCAGGAGGAGCTCGGCGATCTCTCCGGTGTGGTCGAGGAGACCGTCGCCGGGGTCCGGGTCGTCAAGGGCTTCGGCGCCGAGCAGCTCCAGGCCCGGCGCCTCGAGGCCGAGGCCGACGACGTGCTCGAGAAGGCGCTCGAAGGTGCGCGGCTGCGCTCACGGTTCCTGCCGCTCGTCGACTTTCTCCCTGCCCTCGCCCTCGTCGCGATCCTCTGGTATGGCGGGCACCTCGTCCTCGACGGTGACCTCGAGATCGGCGCCCTCGTCGCGTTCAACTCGTTCGTCCTGATGCTCATCTGGCCGCTGCGGATGGCCGGGATGCTGCTGGCCCAGGCGAGCCGCGCGTCGGCGTCGGCCGGACGCATCCACCAGATCCTCTCGACCGACCCCGCGGTCGTCGATCCGCCGCACCCGAAGCCCCTCCCCCCCAACGGCTCGGGCGAGCTGCGCTTCGAGCATGTTGCGTTCGCGTACGGCGACGGACCGCCGGTGCTCGACGGGCTCGACCTCGTCGTGCAGGCCGGTGAAGCCGTAG
>JALHSW010000513.1 GCA_022865365.1 Acidimicrobiia bacterium
ACCATGTCGACGATGGGCTCGAGCGCTGCGTCGGTGAGGATCTCGAGGGCGGTCTCGGCCGCTTCGGAGCGCTCGTCGGCGAGCCAGGTGGGATCGGCCGTGGTGGTCATGGGCGCAACTGTACGGCCCGGCCCGGGCTGGCTTCCTGCCTGCTCTTCTCTCTCCCGATTGAGGCGCCCCGACTGAGGCGCCCCGATTGCTCAGGGACGGCATGGATCGGTAGGATTGGCCTTCGTGCTCCACGGCCCCCGGCCGTCGGCGCAGCCCACATCGCTCCACGTCGAGGACCCGCGTGCGCACCTTCCAGCCCAAGCCTGACGACATCCAGCGCGCCTGGCACGTCGTCGACGCCGATGGCGCCGTCCTCGGTCGCCTCGCGTCCGAGGTCGCCATGCTCCTGCGCGGGAAGCACAAGCCCACCTGGGCGCCTCACGTCGACACCGGCGACCACATCATCGTGGTGAACGCCTCACGACTCGACGTGAGCCCGCGCAAGCTCGCCGACAAGAAGTACTACCGCCACTCGGGCTACCCGGGCGGCCTCCGCGAAGAGTCGCTCGAGCATCTGCTCGGCCGCGACCCCGAGCGCGTCGTGCGCCTCGCGGTGCGCGGCATGCTGCCGAAGGGCCGCCTCGGCCGGGCCATGATCGGCAAGCTCAAGGTCTACCCGGGACCGACCCACCCCCACGCCGCCCAGCAGCCAACCCCGAGGGCTCTTACCTCGGCCCGGCGTGCCGGCGCCGAGCGGCCTCGCCGGTCGGAATCGACCCAACAATCCGGCTGATCTCGGTCAGTCGAAGGAGTTCGTCGTGCCCAAGCCTCTGATCCAGACCACCGGACGCCGCAAGTCGGCCGTCGCTCGCGTACGGCTCCGTCCCGGCACGGGAGTGGTCATGATCAACGGTCGTGCCGTCGAGGCCTACTTCCCCGTGCCCACCCACTGTCAGCATTCGACGGAGGCGCTCCGGGTGTCGCAGACCGCCGATGTCTACGACGTCGACGCCACCATCCACGGCGGCGGCGTCAGCGGCCAGGCCGGTGCGCTTCGTCTCGGCATCGCTCGGGCGCTCGTCGCCCTCGACGACGAGTTGCGCCCGACGCTCAAGAAGGCCGGTCTCCTCGTGCGCGACGCGCGCGAGAAGGAGCGCCGCAAGTACGGCCTCAAGAAGGCTCGCAAGGCGCCCCAGTACTCGAAGCGGTAGCCGCGCCTCGTGGCGCGCGGCATCTGACGTGACATTGCGCTTTGGTACCGACGGGATTCGTGGCGTCGCGAACCGCGAGCTGACTCCGGAGCTCGTCACCGCGCTCGGTCGCGCGGCAGCGCGAGTGCTCGGCGTCAGTGTGCCGTTCGTCGTCGGGCGCGACACGCGTCGTTCCGGACCACTGCTCCAGGCCGCACTCGTCGCCGGCCTGTGCGCCGAGGGCGCGAGCGTCGACTTGGCCGGTGTGCTCCCGACCCCGGGCGTCGCGCTCCTGGCCAAGGCGCGCAACGCACCGGCCGCCGTGATCTCCGCGAGCCACAACGCGTTCGAGGACAACGGCGTCAAGCTCTTCGCTCCGGGAGGCCGCAAGGTCACCGAAGAGCTCGAGCGTCATGTCGAAGGCGAGCTCCGGGCTCTGGCGACCAGCGTGCCCGGTGCCGGCCCGACGGGTGCGGCGGTCGGTGTCGACCGTCCGCTCAAGGATCCGCTCGACGAGTACGTGCAGCACGTCGTCGGCGCGCTCGAGGGCCGACGACTCGACGGCATGAAGGTCGTCCTCGATTGCGGCAACGGAGCCGCGTTCCGATCGGCGCCGCGGATCTTCCGCGAGCTCGGGGCCGACGTCGAAGTGATCAACGCGCAACCCGACGGCACGAACATCAACCTGCGGTGCGGCTCCACCGATCCGACCGGGTTGCAGCAGGCCGTACTCGCCTCGGGAGCGCGGGCCGGGCTCGCGTTCGACGGCGACGGCGACCGGGTCGTCGCGGTCGACGAACGCGGCGCCGTGATGGACGGCGACCAGCTCATGGCGGTGTGTGCTCTTGACCTGAAGGAGCGCGAGCAGCTCCGGGGGAACGCGATCGTCGCGACGGTCATGTCGAACCTCGGTCTCCGCCGGTGCCTTGCGGCGCATCAGATCGAGTTCGTCGAGGTGCCCGTCGGTGACCGGCAGGTGCTCGACGAGCTCGAGCGGCGCGACCTGGCGCTCGGGGGCGAGCAGTCGGGGCACATCATCTTCACCGACGTCGCGATGACCGGCGACGGCGCGCTCACCGGCGCGTTCGTCCTCGATGTCGTGAACGGGACCGGTCACTCCCTCTCGCTGCTCGGTGGCGTCATGCAGCGCTTTCCCCAGATCTTGCACAACGTCGCGGTAGGGGATCGAAGCGCGCTCGACACCGATCCGGTGTTCTGGGACGAAGCCCGCGCGATCGATCAGGAGCTCGCGCCCGACGGACGCGTGCTGGTGCGCCCGTCCGGCACGGAGCCGGTGGTGCGGGTGATGGTCGAGGCTCCGAGCATCGAGCGGGCCGAGCTCGTGGCCGACCGGCTGGTCGCGGCGGTCGAACGGGCCTGCGGCGCCGCCGCCCCGGCCCTCCGGATCGAGGAGTGAGCGGGGCGCGGGTGGCGCCGGCCGCCCGACAGCGAATGACGGAAAAGTAGGCTGGTTCTCGCATGTGCGGGATCATTGGCGTCGTTCGTCGCCGCAGCACTCGCGTTCCGCCCGAGCTCGCGCCGCTCGTCGCCGATCTCGACGCCTGCGTCGCCCGTGTCGAGGGCTGGGCCGGTAGCGTCGACGACCTTGTAGTTTCCGCGACTGCGGTCGAGCGGGTCGACGCCGCCCTCCGGGGCGTGCCGGGCGTGCGTGCGTTGCTCGCCGACCGCGCCGGAGCGCTCGCGATCGAGCACCGGGTCGACACCATCACCGCCTTGCTCCGCGCTGCGGAAGCCGCACTCGATTCAGGCGACGCCGGCGTTGTCGGGGCCGATCTCGAGGCCGTGAACGCTGCGCTGCTGCGAGGCAAGGACGTCGCGTGGGCAGTGCGCCACGACCGCTTGCGCAACGCCCGTGCGGTTGGCGACCTGGCCGGCTCCGACGCCGGGATCGCCGCGATCGAGGCCTTGACGTCGGTCCAGGTCGCGCTGTCGGCCCTCGACCGCCTCGAGGTGCGGGGTCGCGACTCGGCCGGTCTGCACCTTCTCGTGCGCGACCACGCGCTCGACTTCACCGACGGTGCGGTTGTCGGTCTGATGGCCGGCCGAGCTGCCGACCCGCTCTTCGAAGACGGGGCGGTGCGGACCCCGGACGGCTTGCTCTCGGTTGTGTACAAGGCGGCTGCGGAGATCGGTGAGCTTGGCGACAACGTCCGGCGACTCCGTGCGGCGATCCGCGACGACGCGCTGCTGCACCTCGCGCTTGCGAACGACACAGCCGAGGTGGTTGTGCTCGGGCACACGCGGTGGGCGAGCGTCGGGATCATCTCCGAGCCGAACGCTCACCCGCTGAACTCCGAGGAGCTCGGGCGCAATGACGGGCCGTACGTCGTCGGTGCGCTCAACGGCGACGTCGACAATTACGCCGACCTGACCGCACTCGAGAGCCTGGCCGTCCCCGCCGAGATCACGACGGACGCCAAGGTGATCCCCACGCTCGTGTCGCACCACCTCGGCGCCGGCGCCTCGCCCGCCGAATCGTTCCGGGCGACCGTTGCCACGCTCGAGGGATCGGTGGCGATCGGTGCGAGCGAGGCCGCTGCGCCCGATCGGCTCTTCCTGGCGCTGCGTGGGAGCGGCCAAGCGCTCTACGTCGGCCTCGCCGAGGACGCGTTCATCGCCGCCAGCGAGCCGTACGGGCTCGTCGAGGAGACCTCGACCTACGTGCGCCTCGACGGCGAGACGCCGGCCGATGCGTCGCGAGCCGGGGCGACACGCGGGCAGATCGCCATCATCGACACCGAACACGCCGGCACCGTTGACGGACTGGACCGTGTCGCGTACGACGGCACGCCACTGCCGGTTGGCGAAGGCGATCTTCAGCACGCGCAGATCACGACTCGCGACATCGACCGGGGCAACTTCCCGCACTTCCTGCTCAAGGAGATCTCCGAGGCGCCGGCGTCGTTCCGCAAGACGCTGCGGGGCAAGATCGTCGAGGACGGTGACCGGCTCCACGTGACGCTCGGTCCCGAGACGTTCCCGGATGTCGTGCGCGCCCGACTCGCGTCCGGTGAGATCCGACGGGTTGCGGTGATCGGTCAGGGCACCGCAGCCGTCGCCGGTCGGAGCCTCGCCGCGATCTTGCGGGTCGCAGTCGACGGGCGTGTGCTCGTGGAGCCGATGCTGGCGACTGAGCTCTCAGGTTTCGCCCTACGCGACGACATGCGAGACACGCTCATCGTCGCCGTCAGCCAGAGCGGAACCACGACCGACACCAACCGTACGGTCGACGTCGCGCGTGACCGGGGTGCGTTCGTGATCGCAATCGTGAATCGTCGCAACAGCGATCTGGTCGACAAGTCCGACGGTGTCCTGTTCACATCAGACGGACGCGACGTCGAGATGAGCGTCGCGTCGACGAAGGCGTTCTATGCGCAGATCGCGGCCGGCACCCTGCTCGCGGTGGCCATCGCCGATGCGGTCGGGGGGCTCGACGCAGCGTGGTCGTACCGGCTGCTCGCTGGTCTGCGTGAGCTTCCGGCCGCGATGAGTGAGCTCATCGACCGTCGAGACGAGATCGCCGTCGTGGCCCAGCGTCACGTGCTGAGTCGTCGCTACTGGGCCGTTGTCGGGAATGGCGTGAACGCGATCGCTGCGAACGAGATCCGGATCAAGCTCTCGGAGCTCTGCTACAAGGCAATCGCCTGCGACGTCACCGAGGACAAGAAGCACATCGACCTGTCGTCCGAGCCGCTGATCATCGTGTGTGCCGCCGGACTCGTCGGCTCGAACGCTGATGACGTCGGCAAGGAGGTCGCGATCTACCGGGCGCACCGAGCCGCCCCGATCGTGATCGCGAATGATGCGACGCGGTATCCGGCCGCACTCGAGACGATCACGGTGCGTGCGGTGCATCCCGAGCTTGACTTCGTGCTCGCGACTGCCGTGGGCCACCTCTTCGGGTACGAGGCCGCCCTGGCCATCGACGCGTCGGCGCGGCCGCTGCGTGAGGCCCGAGCGGGCGTCGAGGCCATGGCGCCCGGGACGCCAGAAGGTCTGCTCGATCGGCTCGCACCTGCGATCGAGCAGCCGGCCCGGACCTTCTTCGACGGCTTGCGCGCCGGTGGATACGACGGCACCCTCGAGGCGAGCACGGCGGCCCGGCTCGCGTCGCTGCTCCGCTACGCGACGGGCGGTGTGTCGCTCGACTCCTACGAGGTCGAGCACGGCAAGGTCGGAGTGCCGAGCACGGTGGTGCAGGACCTGACCGCCGCGCTGACCAAGGGTATCGAAGAGCTCACGCGCCCGGTCGACGCCATCAAGCACCAGGCGAAGACGGTGACTGTCGGCATCTCGCGCTCGGACGAGACGCTCCTCCAGGCGCCACTGGTGCGTGAGGTGCTCGCCGCAGGCGCACCACGCGACGGTCTGAGCTACCGGGCCCTGCGGACCCTCGTCGATCTCGATCCGGCAGTCGTTGAGGTCACGGGTTACACCCGCTACCGGATCGAGGGAGACCTCGCCGCCGAGACCGCGACGCTGCATGTCGTCGACAAGGGTGGGGTTGCCGCCGGCCTCGTGTCGCGCTCGGAGTCCGACCCCCAGCTGCGGGGAACGAAGCATCGAGTCGCGACCCAGCGCGAGGTCACCGCCGTGAGCGGGCGCAGCGACGGGCGGACCCTCGTGATCGTCCCCGAGATCAAGCAGAACGAGACGGTTGGCCTCACGCTGCTGCACGTGCGCTTCGCGGACCGACTCGCGCCCGCGGTGATGCGTGCTGTTCTCCAGGGCTACCAGAGTCGGTACGGAGCGCTCAAGGACGCCGTCACCGAGACCGAGCCCGTCTTCGACGATGCGCGACTCGGGACCATCTCCGTGACGGAACTGCTGACCGCGCCGGTCAATGTGCTCGCGGAGCGCTGGCGAACCGTTGCCGGCACCTAGACCTGCACGTAGACCGGCACCGAGACGTAGGGGTTGAGGGGGCGAGCGAGCGAATGATCGTCGGTCTGGGAACCGACCTGGTGGAGGTCGCGCGGTTTCGGCTCGCATTGGAGCGTCGGGCGGCGTTGCCGGAGCGGCTGTTCAGCGACGACGAGCGCGCGTATGCGTTCCGGCAGAAGGATCCCAGCAAGAGCCTCGCGGCGCGCTTCGGGGCGAAGGAGGCAGTGATGAAGGCGATGGGCGTCGGCCTCTGGAAGTTCCGGTTCCGCGACGTCGAGGTCGTGCGCGCGAAGAGCGGGGCCCCGTCGATCTCCCTCACCGGTCGTGCCGCCGAGATGGCCGTCGAGCGCGGGATCACCGCCTGGCACCTGTCGCTCACCCACACCGAGACGACCGCCATGGCGGTCGCGATCGCCCTGAGCGTCGACGGATGAGCGCCTGAGGATGGAACCGGTCCTGACGCCGACCGAGATGGGTGAGGCCGATCGCCGAGCGATCGCGGCCGGGACTCCCGTTCGCGTCCTCATGGATCGCGCGGGGCGTGCCGTCGCGTGGGAGGTCCGTCGTGTTCTCGGCTCGACGTACGGCCACCGCGTGGCGATCGTGTGCGGAAAGGGGAACAACGGCGGCGACGGACTGGTCGCGGCGCGCGTCCTGTCGGGGTGGGGGGTGCGCGTCGAGGTGCTCGATCTCGGCGCCGGACTCGACGTGGCCACCGCCGATGCGGCGCTCGATCGCGCGGATCTGCTGGTCGACGCCATGTACGGTACCGGCTTCACCGGCTCGCTCGACGGAGTTGCCGCGTACGTGGCGCGTCGAAGCACGGGGATCACGACCGTGGCGATCGACGTGCCCTCCGGCGTCGACGGGCTCACCGGCCGAGCGCCCGGGGACGTCGTGCACGCCGATTCGACGGTCACCTTCGCCGCTCGCAAGCCCGGCGTGTGCTTCGAACCCGGGCGCAGCTGTGCCGGAGAGGTCCGCCTGGTCGATATCGGGATCGACGTCGGTGAGCCCGCACTGACTCTGACCGACGCGAGCGACTTCCGCCGGTGGCTGGTGCCGCTCGATCCGGCCGCACACAAGTGGATGTCGGCGCTCCTGGTCGTGGGTGGCTCCGGCGGCATGACCGGTGCGCCGCTGCTCGTCAGCCATGCCGCGATGCGGGTTGGGGCAGGGATCGTCTGGTGCGGTGTTCCCGGGAACGACGCTGCCGCGCGCGCGTCGGGCGGTGAGGTCGTCACCAAGGCACTCCCGGAGAATCCCGACGGCGCCCTCACCGGGCTCGGTGAGCTGAGCGACGCGACCCGGCGCTTTCGTGGCGTGGTCGTCGGTCCAGGCCTCGGTGACGCACCGGCAACACGCGCTGCAGTGCGCGACCTGGTCGGACGGCTCGCGATCCCGTTGGTGCTCGATGCCGACGGGCTCAACGCGTTCGAGGGAGATGCCGGAATCATCTCGGATCGCACGGCCCCGACGATCCTGACGCCGCACGCAGGGGAGTACGCCCGCATTGCGGGCGAGCCGGTGGGCGACGACCGCGTCGCAGCAGCCCGGCACCTGGCGAAGACGACCGGCGCGGTCGTGCTCCTCAAGGGCCCCGGCACCGTCGTCGCCGAGCCTGGTGGGCGCGCCGCGATCAACCCCCACGACGGTCCGTGGCTCGGCACCGCGGGAAGTGGCGACGTTCTCTCGGGGATCGTCGGCGGTCTGCTCGCGCGGGGTCTGGAACCGTTCGAGGCCGCGACGGGCGGAGCGTTCCTCCACGCCCGCGCAGCAGATCGGGCCGGGCATACTGGGTTGATCGCCGGCGACCTCGTCGCCGCGCTCCCGCGCACCCTCGAAAGCCTGGAGCACTGATGTCGAGCGAGACGCCCGGCCTTCGCCCCGTGTGGGGAGAGGTCGATCTCGATGCGGTGCGGGCGAACACCCGCGTGCTCGCAGAGCTCGCTCGGCCCGCATCGTTGCTCGCAGTCGTGAAGGCCGACGCGTACGGGCACGGCGCGGTGCCGGTGGCGCGCGCGGCGCTCGACGCGGGAGCGACCTGGCTCGGGGTCGCGCTGGTCGAGGAAGGCGCTGCGCTTCGCGGCGCAGGCATCGACGCTCCGATCCTGGTGCTGTCTGAACCGGCGCCCGCGGCGGCCGGCGCGGTCGTCGCACACCGGCTCACGCCGGTCGTCTACACCCCAGCCGGCATCGAGGCGCTCGCGAAGGCAGTGGTCGACGCCGGCGGCGACGCACCGCTGCCGGTGCACCTCAAGGTCGACACCGGGATGCACCGCGCCGGTTGCAGGGTGGAGGATGCCCTCGGTCTGGTCGACGCGATCGGGGCCCGCCCGGAGCTCATCCTCGGCGGGATCTGCACGCATTTCGCGGTCGCCGACGAGCCCGATCATCCGTACACCACCGACCAGGTGGCGCGCTTCGACGCGTTGCTCGACGATCTCGACCACTCCGGAGCGCGCCCGCCGTTGGTGCACGCGGCGAACTCGGCCGGGCTCCTCGCGAGTCCGAGTGCGCACTACGACCTGGTACGCGTCGGGATCGCGCTCTACGGCGTTCCGCCGGCCGATGCCCTGGCAGACCGGGCCGAGCTGGCGCCCGTGCTGTCACTTCGTGCTCGAGTCGCCCACGTGAAGGAGCTCCCGGCGGGGTCGCGCGTCTCGTACGGACTGCGGTACGAGCTTGGCCGCGCCGGGAGGATCGCGACGGTGCCGGTCGGCTACGCCGACGGGGTGCCGCGCAACCTCGGCCTGGTCGGTGGTGAGGTGCTCGTGCGTGGCCGCCGGTTCCCCGTCGCCGGCACGGTGACGATGGACCAGCTGATGGTCGACGTCGGCGACACCCCGGTCGAGGTCGGCGACGACGTCGTGCTCCTCGGTCGTCAGGGGGACGAGGAGATCACGGCCGGCGAGTGGGCGCGGCGGCTCGGGACCATCGCGTACGAGATCGTCACCGGGATCGGGCCACGCGTGCCCCGACGGTACGTCGGATGAGTACAGGCACGCGTGCGCTCAAGGTTGCCGGTGTCGCGACCGGCGTCGCCCTCGGTGCCGTGGGCGCGGCGATCGGGGTGGAGCGCGCCGTCGTGCGCAGCCTCCGCCACCGCCCTGATCCCGATGCCGGTCGGCTCGGGCCACTCGTGTTCGACGAGGCCCGACGGCTCCCGAGCCACGACGGGGGAAGCATCTACACCGTGAGCCGGGGCAGTGGCCCGACCTTCGTGTTCTCGCACGGCGTCACGATCGACTCTCGTGTGTGGGTGAAGCAGTTCGCGGCTCTTCCCGACGCCGGGGTGCGGGTGGTGGCCTTCGATCACCGTGGTCACGGCGAGTCGGTCCTGGGGGAGAGCGGCCACTCGATCGAGAACCTCGCGTCTGACGTCCAGACCGTGCTCGAGGGGCTCGACCTCACCGATGTCGTGCTCGTCGGGCATTCGATGGGTGGCGTCGCGACGCTGGCCTTCGCCCTCCACCACGCCGACGTCGCGCGCGAACGCGTCCGCGGCCTGGTGCTGCTCTCGACGTTCGCCCGGACGCCGTTGGCAGCCGCCCGACCCCTCCGAGGTGCCGCAGAACGCATCGCTGGGTGGGTCGACGTCGCCGCGCTCATGCGCCGACCCGAACTTGGTACCGCGCTCGCGCGCGTCGGCTTCGGTCGGGAGCCGGTGGCGAGCCAGGTCGAGCTCACTCGCCAGATGTTCGCGGCGTGCTCGACCGAGACCGTCCAGGACGCGATCGTCCCGCTCATGGGGCTCGATCTCATCGACCAGCTCGCGCGGATCGATCGCCCCACGCTGGTGATCGGCGGGACGGCCGACGTGCTCGCGCCCCCGGCCGAGTCGCGGCGGCTCGCTCGCCACATCCGCGGCGCGCGCCTGGCGCTGATCGAGCGCGCCGGGCACCACATCATGCTCGAGCGCGCCGAGGAGCTCCACGAGCTGCTGCTCGCCTTTGCCAGGGAGCTCGGAGCCGACGACGATCGCTCACGCGCCGGTCGGTCTGCGGCCGGAGAGTGAGCGCGACCAGTCCTTCGGAGCTCGTGCCCGGCGTCTCCGTCGGTCACTGGACCGGTTCGGGGACCGGTGTCACGGTCGTGCTCTGCCCCGCGGGGACGATCGGATCGGGAGAGGTGCGCGGCGGCGCGCCCGCGACCCGGGAGACCGCGCTTCTCGCGCCCGAGCGCATCGTGGAGCACGTGGACGCGGTGGTGTTCGCGGGCGGCTCCGCGTTCGGACTCGCGGCCGCCGACGGCGTCATGGCCTGGCTCGCCGAGCACGAGCGCGGCTTCCCGACGCGCGGCGGCTTCGTGCCGATCGTCCCGACCGCGGCGATCTTCGACTTGCTCACGGCCGCCGCGCTTCCCGGGCCCCCCGAAGGCCGCGCCGCGATCGAGGCGGCCGCGGCCGGCGAGACGATCACGACGGGCCGGGTCGGGGCCGGGCGGGGCGCGACCGTCGGCAAGTGGCGCGGCTCGGAGCACGCGGTGCCCGGAGGGCTTGGGGTCGCGCGTGCTCAGGTCGGCGAGGCCGGCATCGGGGCGATCGCGGTGGTGAACGCCGTCGGCGATGTGGTCGACGAGCACGGGCATCCACTCGCGGCCTCCGGCGCGCCGGCTGACGCCGAAGCGTTCCCGGAGTCCGATCCGTTCGCGGGTGAGGCGACCACCCTCGTTGCGATCGCGACCGATGCGCGCTGCTCCAAGGCCGACTGCTTCCTTCTCGCCCAGAGCGGCCACCTCGGGGTCGCGCACGCGATCCGCCCGTCGCACACGCGCCACGATGGCGACTTCGTCGTCGGGCTCGCCACCGGAGTCGTTTCGGCAAACCTCGATCGTTTACGGGTCGCGGCAACCGAGGTCGCGGCCGATGCGGTCCGTGACGCGGTGCGACAGGATGCCGGGTCGTGAGCCTGCTCGACGATCCGGCGCCGACCTGGTCCTCCTGGGACGATCTCGAGGGTGATGCCCTCGGGTGCACCAAGTGCGCGCTGGCTGCAGGCCGCACGCAGGTCGTGTTCGGCTTCGGTGACCGCAACGCCGATCTCGTCTTCGTGGGTGAGGGTCCGGGCGCCGAGGAGGATCGTCAGGGCGTCCCCTTCGTGGGGAGGTCGGGCGCGCTGCTGACCCGGCTCATCGAGGGCATCGGAATGAGGCGCGACGACGTCTACATCTGCAACGTCGTGAAGTGCCGCCCGCCGGCGAACCGCGATCCACTCCCGGGGGAGATCACCTCCTGTCGTCCGTACCTCGAGGCACAGCTCGACCTGCTCGAGCCGACGGTCGTCGTGACACTCGGGAACTTCGCCACCAAGCTCCTCCTCGATACCAGGGAAGGGATCACCAAGCTGCGCGGCCGCGAGTTCCCGGCCCGGGGCGGGACCGCGGTGCTGCTGCCCACGCTCCACCCTGCCGCGGTGCTGCGAGGGGGCGGGCCGACGCTCGCGCAGGCCAGGGCCGACTTCGTCGTGGTCAAGCGCGCACTCGCCCGGGCCCGAGCGTGAGCGCCCGATCGTGAGTGGGCGTCGATGAGAGCCCGTCGATGAGCGGCCGGAGTGTCGTGACCCACTCGGCGGCCGAGACCCGCACGGTCGGGCGAACGGTGGGCGCCGTGCTCGAGGCGGGTGACGTCGTGCTGCTCGCCGGCGAGCTCGGCGCGGGCAAGACCCAGCTTGCGAAGGGGATCGCCGACGGGCTCGGCGTCACCGAGCCCGTGGTGAGCCCGACCTTCACGATCGCGCGGGAGTACGAGGGGCGCGTGCGCATGGTGCACGTCGACGTCTACCGGCTCGATCGCGCCCAGGAGGTGCTCGACCTGGGGCTCGACGACGCCGGTGACGACGTGGTCACCGTCGTCGAGTGGGGCGACGTGGCAGGCGCCTATCTTCCGGCCGAGCGCCTCGAGATCCGGCTCGAGATCCGGCGCGAGAACCTGCCCGAGAACCGGCCCGAGAACCTGGATGGCGTGGCCGGCGCCCCTGACGATCGGTCTGACGATCGGTCTGATGATCGGCCTGACGATCGAGTCGTCACGATCACCGCGACCGGTCCCGCGTGGCAGGCCCGCGGTGATGCGCTCGCGTCCGTGCTCGGGTCCGCCCTGGGGGCCGGCCGCGGGGAGGTGTCGTAGGTGCTGGTGCTGGCGATCGACACCTCGACGGCGCAGGTCGCCGTGGCGATCGGCGACGCCGGCGAGGTGCGGGGCGAGGTGCGGCTCGTCGGTGGTCGACGCCACGCCGAGCAGCTCGCACCGGCGATCCAGTCCCTCGTCGAGTGGACTGGGGTACGGCTCGACCAGCTCGCGGCGATCGCGGTGGGAATCGGTCCGGGGCTGTTCACCGGCCTCCGCGTGGGGGTGACCACCGCGAAGGTCATGGCCCAGGCCCTGCACGTCCCGGTCGTGGCCGTGCCCAGCCTGGACCTGGTGGCGTACCCGGTGCGCCACACGAGCCGCATGGTGGTCGCAACGCTCGATGCTCGTCGCCGCGAGGTGTTCCACGCGTCGTATCGCCCGGTGCCGGGCGGCGTGCAGCGCGTCACGGAGTACGCGGTCGCCCCGCCGGCCGAGCTCGTGGCCCAGCTCGAGGCCGGCGGCGACGAGGTCCTGCTGGCGGGCGACGGCGTCGGGGCGTACCCGGAGATGTTCGCCGGGTACGAGCGCGCCGAGCTCGCGGGCCCCGAGTTCGCGATGCCGAGCGTCGCCGCCTTGGTCGCACTTGCGACGGCCAGCTTCGAGCGCGAGGTGTTCGAAGCGCCGTGGGAGGTGCGGCCCCTCTATCTCCGCGAGAGCGACGCCGAGCTCAACTGGTCGACGAGCGGACGGCTTCGATGACGATCTCGCCCCCGCTCACGGTGCACCTGACACCGATGCGGCGGCGCCACGTGCGGTCCGTGCTCCGCATCGAGGAGCAGGTCTATCCGCGCCCGTGGAGTCAGACGTTGTTCCTCTCGGAGCTCGCGTTGCGGTCGACCCGTTCGTACTTCGTCGCGCGCGTCGGACGCGACGTGGTCGGATACGCCGGACTGATGCTCTCGATGGAAGACGGTCACGTCACGACCATCGCCGTCGCTCCGAAGTGGCACCGGCACCAGATCGGGACCCGGCTGCTGCTCGCGCTCGCGCGTGAGGCACTGGACCGCGACGCCCGGAACCTCACTCTCGAGGTGCGGCTGTCGAGCAAGGGCGCGCAGTTCCTGTATCGCCGTTTCGGCTTCGCTCCGGTGGGGGTTCGTAAGAACTACTACCCCGAGACGAACGAGGACGCGCTGGTGATGTGGGTCCACGGCATCGACACCGCCGACTACGCCGGCCTGCTCACGCGCATCGAGCACGGGATCAACGGCGAGACCGTCTACGACGAACCGAGACGCCGGTGAGGATTCTGGGGATCGAGACATCCTGCGACGAGACGGCGGCGGCGGTGGTCGACGATGGGCGCTTCGTGGCGTCGTCGGTCGTGTCGAGCCAGGTCGATCTGCACGCCCGGTTCGGAGGCGTGGTGCCCGAGATCGCGAGCAGGGCCCACGTCGAGCTCGTGGGTCCGGTCGTAGCCGACGCGCTCGGCGAGGCCGGGGTCGAGCTCTCGGGGATCGACGGCGTCGCGGCCTGCCACGGACCCGGCCTCGCGGGCGCGCTGCTCGTCGGTGTGAGCGCGGCGAAGGCACTCGCGCTCGTCGCCGGCGTCCCGTACGTCGGCGTGAACCACCTCGAGGCGCACCTGTACGCGGCGTGGCTCGAGGAGCCCGAGCTGGCGCCGCCGCTGGCCGTCCTCATCGCGTCGGGTGGTCACACGCTCGTCGTGATCGTCGAGGACCACGGGCGTTACCGGGTCGTCGGCCAGACGGTCGACGACGCGGCCGGCGAGGCGTTCGACAAGGTGGCGCGGTTCCTCGGCCTGGGCTATCCGGGTGGGCCGGTGATCGACCGGCTGGCTCGCGAGGGTGCTCCCGACGCCATCGCGTTCCCGCGAGCGATGGCGGGCGAGCCCGACTTCTCGTTCTCGGGCCTGAAGACGGCGGTCGTCCAGCACGTCCGCCGGCACCCCGACCACGCGATCGCCGATGTCGCGGCCTCCTTCCAGGCCGCGGTCGTGGACCAGCTCGTCGACAAGCTCGTGCGGGCCGCCGACGCGGCTGACGCCCCGGCCCTCGTCCTGGGTGGTGGCGTCGCCGCGAACTCGGCGCTGCGGGCCAGGGTCGCGGAGGTCGCGGCCGCGACCGGACGGCGCGCGTTCCTC
>JALHSW010000514.1 GCA_022865365.1 Acidimicrobiia bacterium
AACGACTGCAGTGCGAGGGTGTCGCCCACGCCGAGCCCTCGGCTCGCGGCGATCGGCTCGTTGATGACGATCTCGTCGGCCGAGCCCGGGTCCGCAGCCCGTCCCTCGACGATCCGGGGCCGGTACAACAACGTGCCGAAGGGGCGGTCGAGCGGTGCCGCGGAGGCGCTCACGAACTCACCATCGGGGTATTGGAGCTGCAGCGTCTGCGCGCGGCCGATCGCCGTGATGTAGGGCACACGGGCGAACTCGCGAACCTCCTGGCGCGTCACCTCACCAGGGAACACATCAACGTCCGCGGGTCGGCTCTCGGTGATGAACCGGTCGAACGAGCTCGACGTGCGGCGCGCCCCGGCGAAGCCCGTGAGCACGACCGCGCTGACCAGACCGATGAGGAGCGCGAGCGCGAGCGCGAGCCCCGATGCCCACCTCCCCCTCAGCTCCGCGCCGGCCCGCATCCACACCGCGCCCATCACTCGCTCCTCAGCACGGCAGCGGGGCGGAGATGCGCGGCACGCCGCGCGGGGACGACGGCGATCAGGTTGACGATCACGAGCGTCGCGAGCGCCACGCCGACGAGCGCGGCACCGGGGATCGTCACGATGGAAGCGAGGCCGGCGCCGCTCGCAACCGCCTTCCATACCGCGCGCCCGATGACGACGCCGAGCGGCAGGCCGAGGAGCAGTCCGATCGCACCCAGCACGGTTGCCTGGGTCGCCACCGTGGCGCCGATCTGGGACCGACGGAAGCCCAACGTCTTGAGCACCGCGAGCTCACGTCCGCGTCGGCGGACGCTGCTCACGAGCGCGTAGCCGACGCCCACGATCCCAATGATCGCGACGAACCCTCCGAGCGCCCACGGGAGCGCGTCGATCTGCTCGATCCGATCGACCTCGAGCGGAACGACGGCCGAGAGCGGGGCACTCACTCCTTCGGGGAGTGCGGCGAGCCGGCGCCGCGCCGCGACGAGATCAGCGCCGGGCTTCCACCGAACGACGAACGGCGCGCCGGACACGGTGAGTTTGGACAGGGACTGAAGGCCGGCTCGGGTCAGCACTGCCCCATCGGCGACCGCCTGCGTTTCCCCGGACTCGCCCTCGGGTGGGCGGAACAGCGGAAGGGCGACCGCGCCGACGACGCGATACCTCCGGTGTCCGCCGGGCCCGGCGATCTCCACCCGGTCGCCGACGGTCGCGTCGATCTGGTCGAGCGTGGCGCGACCGAGCGCGACCTCGTCCGGGGCCTGTGGAGCCCGACCATCCAGCAGTGTCGGGCCGATGGTGCCCTTCAGCGCATGGAAGGCAATGCCGCTGATCGAGTGACCGTCGACCTCCAACGCTTCAGCGCACATCGCCGCCACCGCGGCAACGGCGCGGTCGTCGGCCACAACCGTGCGCACCGATCCACACGCATGCGTCGCGTCGACCTGGGCCGGGGCGTTGATGAACACGTGCGCGTCCCAGTTGTAGCCGTACGCGGATGGCGTCATCGCGAGCTCACCAAGGCTTGCCGCGAACACGATGACGGCGACGACCCCGGTGACCGCGACGACCGCGCCCGCG
>JALHSW010000515.1 GCA_022865365.1 Acidimicrobiia bacterium
GCCGCGATTCCGGAGACGCTCGGCGGTGCCGGCTTCCTGCTCCCCCCTGATCCGTCACCGACCCTCGTCGCCGAGGCGATGGCGGAGCTCCTCGAGGGCGCTGCGCTTCGGGCCGAGCTCGTGGCCCGGGGGCGGACCCGGCTCGCGAGCTTCGAACCCAATCATCTGAAACGCGACTTCGTCGACTTCGTGCTGGAGATCGCGACCTGATGCGGCTGCTCTTCGTGGTGCAGCGCTACGGGGAAGACGTCGCGGGCGGCGCCGAGCGGGCGTGTCGTGAGTACGCGTCGCGCCTTGCGGCACGTGGCCACGAGGTCTCGGTCGCCACGAGTCGCGCTCGTAGCTACGTGGATTGGGCGAACGAGTATCCGGAAGGGGTATCCGAGCTCGACGGCGTCTCCGTGCGGCGCTTCTCAGTCGCCCGCCCCCGCGACGCGGACAACTTCGCGCATCTCAACGCGCGCGTGCTCACCGCGCCGTACACCGTGGCGCCACTGCTCCAGCGTGAGTGGTTGCGCTTCCAGGGTCCGGAGCTTCCCGCGCTCGCGCCGTGGCTGCGGAGCAGCGCACACGAGTTCGACGCGGTGATCTGCTTCACGTACCTGTACTGGCCGACCTGGGCCACGCTGGATGCGCTTGCCGGCTCTGTCCCCACCCTGCTCCATCCGCTCGCGCACGACGAGCCGGCCTTGGCGCTCCCGCTCTTCGGCGATGAGCTCTTCCATCGACCCGATGCCCTGGTGTTCCTCACCGAGGAGGAACAGCAGCTCGTCGTCGAGCGCTTCGCGACCGAGCAGCCGTCCATGGTCGCGGGTGTCGGCGTCGACCTCGATGTCGCGACTGACGCCGCCGCGTTCCGGGAACGCTACGGCCTCGGCGATCGTCCGTACCTCGTCTTCGTCGGTCGCCTCGACCCCGGGAAAGGGTCCGACGAGGTCTTCGACTTCTTCGTCGCCTACAAGCAGCGCAACCCCGGACCGCTCGCCCTGGTCATCGTGGGCGAACCCGTGAAGCCCATGCCGCACCATCCCGACGTCATCACGACCGGATTCGTCGACGAGGCGACGAAGGCATCTGCGATCGCGGGCGCGCTGGCGCTCGTGCAGCCGTCATACTTCGAGAGCTTCTCCATCGTGCTCGTGGAGGCCTGGGCGCAACGCAAGCCGGCGCTCGTCCAGGGGCACTGCGCTGTGCTCGAGGGTCAGGCCCGCCGCAGTGACGGTGCCATCCCGTACCGGGGATACGCCGAGTTCGAGGCGGCGCTCGATCTTCTTACCGAGGATCGGGGTCTCGCGTCCCGTCTCGGTGAGCAAGGTCGCCACTACGTCGAGGAGCGCTACACGTGGGACGCCGTGCTCTCGGGGTACGAATCGTTCCTGGACGACATCATTGGTGCCCACGCTCCTGAGGACACCCTCAGGTGATCTTCTCGGCCCACACGGGTGCCTGGCCGTCGGCGGCCTTCCAGGTGAGGGGCTTGGCCGGATCGGGTCCGGGGCACGGGCGCAGCACCGCGGTCGCGACTTCCGTGGTTTGCGCGTGGTGGCGAACGACGCAGTAGTCGAGGCTCCGGGCATAGGGGCGCACCAGCGAGCGGGGAAGGCCGTCGAGCCAGAGCACCGGACGCTTCCGCTTGATGAAGCGCGCGATCGCCGGCGCGTCGGGGATGACGCTCCACTGGACCGAGTACCGGTCCACGGGTTCGGTGTTGTCGGCGATGAGACCCCAGATGAGGTCCTGGCCGTACGAGAGGATCGCGACGTTCGGGCGCTCGTCGATCTGCTGTTCGAGGGTGCGCACCCACGGCCGCAGGTCCCGTGCGAAGGGAGGCCTCACCTTCATGCCTTCGAGGAAGGGTCCTCCTCCGACGGTGACCCATGGGCCCGAGATCCGCTCGGCGTACCCGGAGGCGCCGGCGATGAACAGGGGCGTGAGCGCGAGGCACAATGCTCCCGTGGCGAGGCGTCGTCCCGAGGGTTGGGCGACCATGAGGAGCGCGGCGATCGCCACGCCGATGAGGGGCGCGGTCGACCACCAGATGTGGCGGGATTCGAACACCGGCGCGAGCTGGACGAGGGCCGACGACGCGAGGCCGGCGCCGCTGAGCAGACGCAGCTGCGACACGCGGGTCTCATCGAGGTCGTGGGGTTCGCGGACGTCGTGGGGTTCGGCTCGTGGTCGGAGTGCGGG
Organism: Acidimicrobiia bacterium; assembly: GCA_022865365.1. GTDB lineage: Bacteria > Actinomycetota > Acidimicrobiia > IMCC26256 > PALSA-555 > JALHSW01. The sequence continues at coordinate 2,191 of JALHSW010000515.1, forward strand.
GGCTCCGAAGGCGAGGGCGCCGGCGCCGGCGGTGATCCCGATGATGACGAGGCTGAGCAGCGCGGCCGGCCAGCGCGCCTGGCTGTCGAGGACGATCTGCACCGCCTGCGGCCAGCCGCCGAGCCCGAGGCTCGCCGCGAACATGGCCACGACGCCGATGACCGCGATCGGGAGCACGCGGCCCCGGCGGGTGTTCGGACCGGCCTGGGTGAGCGCCAGCGCGGTCACGGCCACGAGGGCCAGCGCGACCGCGAACGGCAGCGCGTCGTAGAGCGCCTCGCGGATATCTATGAGCGCGGTGTGCATGCTCGGCCCCGCCCAGCGTCGCGGTGCGACGATCTGCTGGTCCCAAGCGTCGGCGAGGCCACCGACGAGCGCGGTCGGGATCAGCACGACGGCGGTCGCGCCCGCGGCGCCGAGCCACGCGAGCGCCGCGTTCCGCAGGGCGGTCCGTCGACCGGCGGCGAGCTGCCAGACCAGCGCGCTCAGGGTGATGGCGAGGAGTGCCGCGGCGCCGGTCGGCAGGCGGGTGCACAGCGCGAGTCCGCACGCGACGCCGGTGAGGACCGCGACGAGGGTGGGTCGCTTGGCGTCGGGATCGAGGGAGTGCAGGTGCAGGCTGAACGCGATCGCCGTGAACGCGAGCGCCCAGGCCGAGTTCCAGGGGAGCAGCACCAACTCCGGAATGGGCGCGGCGCCGTCACGCACGACCTCAGGGGCCGAGAGCAAGAAGATCTCCACGCCGAGCCACGCCCCCGTCCGTCCGCCGAGCCGCTGCCAGAAGCGCCACAACGCCGCGGCGGCGACGGCGTACCCGAGGACGGTGACGACCTGGATCGACCAGAGGTGGTTGCCCAGCACCCAGAGCCCGACGAGGTTCAGGTACGCATGCAGGGGCCCGTACCACGTCCAGGTCCCGACGAAGAGGCTTCGGCCGTTCAGGAGGTCGACCGCGGTGCGCGCCATGAAGCCCTGGTGGTGTCCGTCGACACCGAGCGGGGCGACCGCGCCGAACCACGCGGCGGCGACGAAGAAGGCGACCGCGGCGTGGAAGCCCGAGCGGTCGGGCAGACTCCGGATCAGCGCGCGCCATCGTGTGTTGGCGCCGGCCGC
>JALHSW010000516.1 GCA_022865365.1 Acidimicrobiia bacterium
CCAGTGACCACGTCGACGCGATCGTCGACGCGTTCGATCACCGCGTTGTCGAGCGGCGCGCTCGGTTCGTTGCGGGACTGATGGACCGTGTTCCACACGTCGACGCCGACTGCAAGCCCATCGGGGACGCGTCGCGCAGCCTCGACGAGCAGCAGCCCGCGACCGCACCCGAGGTCGAGCACGTAATCATCCGCGCTCAGGCCCGCGGCGTCGACGATCCGCACGCGCTCCCGAAGCTTGCCCACACGACTCGACGAGACCATTGCCAGCGCGACGATCGCAAAGACGATGCCCACCACGGGCGCGATCGCCATGAGGAGCGGCACCTTGATCAGCGCCGCCACGAGCATGACGGCGAATGCGGCGAGCGCAACGTTCGACAGGTTCTGCACGACGCCCGGCGCGTCCATCCCGTACTCACCGCTCGACCCGAGGTCGACACGTGACGGATCGCGCGCGAGCGGCTCCACGTCGTCGGACCCCTCAGCGTCGTCGGAAGCCTCGTCGGGATCGACCGGGTCCTGGTCCTCCTCCAGATGTTGGCCCCGGTCCTGGGTCTCAGCCACGAGGTGGAGTCTGCCCGCCGGGACCCGCTCTCGGCGGTACTCGCCGGGCCGGCGCGGCGCCCCGCCGCTGCGTCGGAGCCCCGCTGGACCGCCCCTGCGGAGCCGGTGAGCGCCCACGGCCGCCGCGACTGCCACGTCGACGGCGCCGGCGGCCGCGCCGCCAGACCAAGATCGCGAGCACGGCGAAGCCAGCCGCCGCGCCCAGGAAGAGGATCCGTTCGGTGTTCCGCACACTCGACGACGCGTCGATGGGCGCGACGTCCTGCACCGATCCGGCCTCCTTGCCGATCTTGGGCGCGAACGTCACCGCAGCCTGATCCGGCAGCTTCACGACGACCTTCAGCGTGAACGACGACTGGATCTGCGCGAGCAGCTGTTGGTCGATGATGTTCACGTCGACCCCCAACGCGCCGAGCTTCGTGACGAGCTCGGCGTCGTCGGCGATACCGGCGCTCGCCCCCGGGATGTCGATGCTTCCCTTGACGGCGTACTCGGTCGAGAAGAAACCGGCGTCGCGTGTCGCCTGCAGCGATGGCAACGGCCCCGTCTTCCCGTTGAGCCCCGCGACGATCCCGGCGACCTGATCCACCGACTCGAACCGATACGACAGCACGATCGTCGCCGACCCGTCGTCGGCTTTCGCCCACGACCCGACCGTCCACCCCGAGTCAGCGAGATCCGCGAGTCGCACCGCCTGCTCGAGCGCAACTCCACCAGACTCCGCAGCCTTCACCGCCTCCGCGTCGGCTACCACCGTGACCCGCACCACTCCACTGCCATCGGCGCGCACGACGACCGAGACCGTCGCATCCACCTTGCACCCGGCCAGCACAAGCGCGAGCGCAACAACGGCAAGCACGACGCGCGGCGCACACGGCGCACGCGCCGACCGCGCCCGCCACGCGAACGCAACGGCAGGAGAGCCGAGTCCGCCTTCGCCCAGATTGCAGCGATCGGTGTCCGTGCGCCCGAGCAGTTCGGCCCGCCGACGGAGACCCGGGTCGAAGACCCGAGCCGAGCGCCAGCGAGGCGAGCAGGGGCTCCGGCGGATCAAGGGTCGAGCTCTGGCGTGCGGATGCCGGTGGCGGAGCGGGAGCGACGAGAGGGACTAGCCCTCGGACCCGGTACCCGCGACTTCCACAGGCGGAGGCTCGACCACAGGCGGCTCGACCCCTTCGACTGCCCGGAACAGGAGATCGTCACCATCGGGATCGACGTCGACCACCACGGTCTCGCCGGCGTGGAACTCCTTCCAGAGGATCTTCTCCGAGAGGGGGTCTTCGATGAGCCGTTGGATCGCGCGACGCAGCGGCCGTGCACCGAGCTGGGGGTCGTAGCCGCGCTTGGCGAGCAGGAGCTTCGCCTCGTGCGTGAGCTCGAGGACGATGCCCTGACCTTCCAGCTGCCCGGTGAGCCGCTTGATCATCAGGTCGACGATCGCGGTCACCTCTTCCTGAGTGAGCTCGGCGAACACGAGCACGTCGTCGATACGGTTGAGGAACTCGGGACGGAAGTGCCGCTTGAGCTCGTCCGTCACCTTTTCCTTCATCCTCTCGTACGTGACCGCGGAGTCGGCCTTGCCGAACCCGACGGCCGCCTTGCGCAGGTCGGCCGTCCCGAGGTTCGACGTCATGATGATCACGGCGTTCTTGAAGTCGACCGTGCGACCCTGCGCGTCAGTGAGCCGCCCGTCCTCCAGGATCTGGAGGAGGGTGTTGAACACGTCGGGGTGGGCTTTCTCGATCTCGTCGAAGAGCACGACCGAGAACGGCTTGCGCCGGACGGCCTCGGTGAGCTGACCGCCTTCGTCGTAGCCGACGTAGCCGGGGGGCGACCCGACGAGCCGCGACACCGTGTGCTTCTCCATGTACTCGCTCATGTCGAGCTGGATCAGCGCGCTCTCGTCACCGAAGAGGAACTCGGCGAGGGTCTTGGCCGTCTCGGTCTTCCCGACACCGGAAGGGCCGAGGAAGATGAACGATCCCGACGGGCGCTTCGGGTCCTTCAGGCCCGCGCGCGTGCGACGGATCGCCTGCGATACGGCCTTGATCGCGGGCTCCTGGCCCACGATGCGCTTGTGCAGCTCGTCCTCCATGCGGAGGAGCTTCGCCGTCTCTTCCTCGGTGAGCTTGTAGACGGGGATGCCCGTCCAGAGCGCGAGGACCTCGGCGATGGACTCCTCGGTGACCTCGTTGAAGAGGTCGACGCCTTCGCGCTGCGCGTCGGCTTCCTTGGCGCCGCGCTGCTCGAGCAGCTCCTTCTCGCGGTCGCGCAAGGAGGCGGCCTGCTCGAACTGCTGCCCCTCGATCGCCGCTTCCTTCTCGCGCCGGACCTTCGCGATCTCGTCCTCGAGCTCGCGGTAGTCGGGTGGTGCCTGCATGCGCCGCATGCGCAGGCGCGCCCCGGCCTCGTCGATCAGGTCGATCGCCTTGTCGGGGAGGAACCGGTCGGAGATGTAGCGATCGGCGAGGTTTGCCGCCGCGACCACGGCCTGGTCGGTGATCGTCACGCGGTGGTGGGCCTCGTAGCGGTCACGCAGGCCCTTGAGGATCTCGATCGTGTGCGCGACCGACGGCTCCTCCACCTTGATCGGCTGGAACCGCCGCTCGAGGGCCGCGTCCTTCTCGAGGTGCTTGCGGTACTCGTCGAGCGTCGTGGCCCCGATGGTCTGCAGCTCACCGCGGGCGAGCATCGGCTTGAGGATGCTCGCCGCGTCGATCGCCCCCTCTGCGGCTCCGGCGCCCACGAGCGTGTGGAGCTCGTCGATGAACAGGATGATGTCGCCGCGCGTACGGATCTCCTTCAGCACCTTCTTGAGGCGCTCCTCGAAGTCGCCGCGGTAGCGGGAACCGGCGACCAGGGCACCGAGGTCGAGCGTGTAGAGCTGCTTGCCCGCGATGGTCTCGGGCACGTCGCCACCGACGATGTCGGACGCGAGACCCTCGACGATCGCGGTCTTCCCGACCCCGGGCTCACCGATCAGGACGGGGTTGTTCTTGGTGCGGCGCGACAGCACCTGCATGACGCGCTCGATCTCCTTCTCGCGCCCGATGACCGGGTCGAGCTTCTTCTCGCGAGCGAGCGCGGTGAGGTTGCGGCCGAACTGGTCGAGCACGAGCGAACCCGACGGCTGGGCTTCGCCCGAGCCTCCGCTGCCCGGCGCGGCACCTTCCTTTGCGCCCGCGTACCCGGAGAGGAGCTGGATGACCTGCTGGCGCACGCGGGAGAGGTCGGCGCCGAGCTTCACGAGCACCTGCGCCGCGACGCCTTCACCCTCGCGGATCAACCCGAGCAGGATGTGCTCGGTGCCGATGTAGTTGTGTCCGAGCTGAAGCGCTTCGCGCAGCGAGAGCTCGAGAACCTTCTTGGCGCGGGGCGTGAACGGGATGTGCCCCGAGGGAGCCTGGCCACCGTGACCGATGATCTCCTCGACCTGGGCGCGCACGGCCTCGAGCGAGATGCCGAGGGATTCGAGCGCCTTGGCCGCGACGCCTTCACCCTCGTGGATCAGTCCGAGCAGGATGTGCTCGGTGCCGATGTAGTTGTGGTTGAGCAGGCGCGCTTCTTCTTGCGCCAAGACGACCACTCGTCGGGCTCGGTCGGTGAAGCGTTCGAACACGTGGCTCCCTCTCGCGTGAGGCGCCGCTTGCGACCCCCTGCCTCCGTTCGTCACGGAGGCCGGTGTCGGATGGACACCCTCAGTCTATGAGGTCGGATCGGTCATCTTCTTCGCAAGCTCACCCGGTTCCTCGGCACTTCTCAGCATCCGCGTGAGGCCCGGAATCCGGACTTGGGAGAAGAACAGCACCGCGACGGGGCCGTTTCTTCCCGGTGGGGAGCAGTTTCGCCCCCCGGCGTCCCGGCTTGGAGAACTCCCACGGGGGGCCGTAGCGTGGACCCATGATGCTGGCCGGGACCCTGGCGCTCGCGCCGCTCGCCGGCGACCTCGACCGGGTGGAGGCCGCGCTGCGAAGCTCGGTCGAGCACGAGGACCAGTTCCTGGGCCAGGTCGGAGCACATCTCATCCAGGCCGGAGGCAAGCGGATCCGGCCCACGCTCACGCTCTGCGCCGCGTACGCGGCCGTCGGGGGCGATCGCGCGGTGACCGAGAATGTCGTGACGGGTTCCGTGGCGTGCGAGCTCGTGCACCTGGGGTCGCTGCACCACGACGACGTCATCGACGAAGCCGAGACCCGACGGGGTGTCCCGAGCGTCAACGCCCGTTGGAGCAACATCGTCGCGATCCTGTCTGGAGACTTCCTGCTCGCGCGGGCGTCCGCCCTGGCCGCTTCGCTCGGCGCCGAGGTCGCAGGCCTGCTCGCCGACACGATCGGTGAGCTCTGCCGGGGCCAGGTCCTCGAGCTCCAGCACCTGTTCGACATCACGCGGTCCGAAGAGGACTACGCCTCGGCCATCGAAGGCAAGACGGCCTCGCTCTTCGCCACCTCGTGCCGCATCGGTGGGATGGTGTCGGGCGTCGACGAACCGACGCTCGACGCGCTGACCCGGTTCGGTCACCACCTCGGCATGTGCTTCCAGGTCGTCGACGACGTCCTGGACCTCACGGCGAGCGACGAGGCCCTCGGCAAGCCGGCCGGGCAGGACCTGGTCGAGGGGATCTACACGCTTCCGGTGATCTACGCGATCGCCGAGAGCGACGAGCTCGAGGCCTTGCTGGGTGGCCCGCTCGACAAGACGCGCCGCGACGACGCCCGCCGCCTGGCGACCGCGAACGGCGCAGTCGATGCCGCCCTCGCTGTCGCACGCGACCACGCAACAAAGGCGAGCGAGGCGCTCGCTGGTGCCGACGGGCTCGACCCCGACGTCACGGGAGGCTTACGGCGTCTCGTCGACGGTCTCGTCGACCGCGACCGCTGACCCAGGACGCCTGACTCAGGGCACCTCGTTCAAGGAGCTGGGACGCCAGCCACCGGAAGCGCGGAGCGGGCGGCGGTTGCGATCTCGTTTCCGAACGCCACCATCCCCGCGTCGGTGAAGTGGAGCCTGTCGCCTCGCAACAGCGACGGGTCGCTCTCGAGGTGCGCGGTGCGATCGAGCACGGTGAGGTTCGGCCAGCGGGCCGCGGCCGCCCGAATCGCTTCGTTGATCGCGTGCCCGCCACCGGCGACCTGGAACGGGCGGTACTCGACGTGCGTCACCCACACCACCGGGTGTTCACCGATCGCGCGCATCATCGTGTCGAGCCGGGCGGAGAACCGGACGACGTCGGCCCGTGTCGTGGTGTCGTTGGTGCCGAGCGCGACCACGACCACCGCCGGGTCGGTGGCGAGCAGGCCGGGGAGGTCGCGGAGCCAGTAGGCGTCGAGGTCCTTCAGCCCGAGCCCCGGGACTCCGCGCAACGTGGGTTCGAGTCCGACTCCCTGCAACGCCGCGGCGACCTGCACCCCCGACTGGGAGAGGTTCGAGTCGCCGAGCACAAGAACACGGTCGTTCACCCCGTCGATCGGTGGCGCCCCGTCCAGGACGGCACCGCCGCCGGACGGCAGCGTGTCGGCCGGTCCGGTTTCAAGCGGGCGAGTGTCGGGCCGTCTCGACTCGTCACCACCACCGGTGCACGCGGCAAGCAGCGAGACGGCCACCAGCGCTACGAGAGCGCGGCGGATCAAGAGGCAGCGCGCGCCGGTACCGCCGCCTGCTCGAGGAACTCGAGCACCGCGCGGTTGTATGCGTTGGGTGCCTCGACCATGAGCGCATGGGCCGCGCCACGCAACTCGAAGAGCCGCGACTTCGGGATGAGCTCGTGAAGCTCCTCGGCGTCGCCGAGCGGCGTCAGAAGATCCTGCGTCCCGGTGATCACCAGCGTCGGCACGCGGATGCCTTCGAGCTCGAAGCGGACGTCGTCGTCGACCGCGAGGATCGCCTGCACCTGGGCCACGAAGCTCTCCGGCGTGGCACCGAGCACGATGCGGGCCATGAGGTTCAGCCACACGCCGAATCGACGTTGGAGCCGCGGGCCGACCATCCAGCGCAACCCCTCACCCGCCATCGCCGACATCCCGCGAGCTTCGACCGCGTCGGCCCATTCCGTGAGCAGCTCACGGCGCCACGGCGGGTTGCTACACGCCGTGCATGCGAGCACGAGCGACCGCACGCGTTCGGGATGGCGTACCGCGATCATCTGTGAGATCACTCCGCCCATCGAGGCGCCCATCACGTGGGCGCGTTCGATACCTTCGGCGTCGAGCACGGCGATGGCGTCGTGGGCCATCTGCTCGAGGGAGAACGGGTGCGGCGCGCCAGCGGTGCCGCCCACGCCGCGATTGTCGACGGTGAAGCACCGGAAGCGACGCCCGAACGCCATGCGCTGGAGCGCCCATCCGTGCGAATCGGCGCCGAGCCCCTGGATCATGAGCATCGGCTCGGCGTCGGCGCGGCCATAGGCCTCGTAGGCGATCGGGACGGCGTCGGAGGCGGTGGCGATCTTCATCGGCGGTGTCAGCTCGCGTCCCGGAGGAGGCCGCGCACGGCGTCGCGCACCTGCTCGGAGAGCTCGGCTGCGGCAAGCTGGTCGTCGGGCGGCGTGTCCGGTGGTGGGAGCAGCGGCTCACCGACCACGACCCTCCACGGGTGGATCGCGAGGTTGAACGGGCCACCCGGTCGAACCGCGACCGGCACGACGGGGCAGCCCAGCGTGGCGGCGACCAGCGCTCGGGGCGCCTCGCCCGCACCGGCGCGCAGCCACGTCATGCCGAGTGGTGCTGCCGCGAGGTGGCCGGCGCGCAGCAGCGCGGCGATGTCGTCGGGTCGATAGCCCACGGCACCGAGCTTGCGCGCGGCCGGCCCGAGCAACGGAACCTCCGGCGCACCGACGACCCGCAGGCGGCGCCCGGCGGCGCGCCGGATGGCCAGGCCGAGCACCAGCGGTTCGACGACGCCGAACCCGCGGTTGGCGACGAGGAGGGCCGGCCCACTCCGGGGGAGGTGCTCGGCGCCCTCCACGTCGACGCGGATCAGCGCGGCCGGGACCCACGCGACGAGGTCCATCAGATGCGGGTCTCCACCGAACTGGTCGATGGCGTAGCGGCCGGCGAGGCGGCGTCGCGCTGCTGCGACCAGCCCATCGGTCGAGAGCACGCGGTCGGCGTCGATCCCATAGTTCGGCAGCGCGACCGGCGCGGCGCCGGCGCTCCGCTCGGTCGCCGCGGACCTCGGGGAGCTGCTCACGCGACTCTCCTGGTTCCCTCGGCGAGGGGCGTCACCGTGGCCCACTCGTAGAGGTCGGCGAGGACCTCCTGGGTCGGGCGCACGAACCCGAGCTCGAGCTCGTCGATCGCGCGGCTGCCATCGGCTGTTCTGCCGTATCGGAGGAGCTCCAACACGTGGTGCGGCACCGGGGCGCCGCAGAGCTCGGCGGCGCGGCAGGCGAACCGCCAGCCTGGGCCGGCCACGGGGATCGGGACACGGCCGCCGAAGCGAACGGCCTGCCAGGGGCTCGTCGCGCCGGGACCCACGACGTTGAGCGGGCCGTCGTAGCCGCGCATCAGCGCCTCGACCATCGCGCGCGCCGCGTCGTCACGATCGAGCAACGAGAAGGGCGGATCCGCGAACGCCGGGACCGGAACGGCAGGAAGACGCAGTACCCGACCGAGCGGGCTCGGCACGTGCGATCCCGCCACCACTGCGTACCGCAGGGCGGCGATCGAGACATCGTGGCGCCGACCGATGCCCGCCGCGACCGATTCGACCTCGAGGCACATACGTCCGTAACGCGTCGTCGGCGCGAGCGGCGCGTCCTCGTCGGGTACGAGCGGGTGACCGCGGCCGCGGCCGTACACGACCAGCCCGCTGCGGAGCACGACCCTCTCCAGGGCGCCGGCGCGGGCCGCCGCGCCGAGCGCGTGGACGGTGCACGCCTCCGTGGCGTTCGCCGCGTCTCGGGGCGACATCCGGGAGTCGGGCTCGTACACCCCGAAGTGGGCAACCGCCGTCGGCGCGAAGTCCGTGGCGAACGCGACGAGACGGTCTCGGTCACGGGGGTCGATGCGCGTGAACGTGGCCCGACGCAGGCGCCGACGCGGCGGGACGAAGTCGAAGCCGGCGATCTCGCTCACGTCGGGGCGCTCTTCGAGCATCTGTGCGACGCGGGTGCCCAACTCTCCACCCATACCGGTGACCAGCACGCGCATCGAGCTCACCTCACGATCTCCCCGTCGGTCTCCCCGTCGGACTCGGCCTCGGGGCCGGCCTCGCCGGTCTCGGGGCGCAAGTGGGGAAACAAGATCACTTCACGGATCGACGATACGCCCGCCACGAGCATCACGAGGCGATCGACGCCGATTCCGAGGCCCCCACAGGGCGGTAGGCCGTACTCCAGCGCCCTGACGTAGTCATGGTCGACGCCGTGAGCCTCCTCATCCCCGTCGGCAACAAGCTTCTCCTGCGCCTCGAACCGGGCCTGCTGGTCGATCGGATCGTTGAGCTCGCTGAAGGCGTTGGCGAGCTCCCGGCCCAGCACGACCGCCTCGAACCGCTCGACGAGCGCGGGGTCGTCGCGGTGGGAGCGCGCGAGGGGCGACACCTCGCGCGGGTAGTCGAGCACGAACACCGGGCCGATCAGGTTCGGCTCGACCGTCTTCTCGTACAGCTCGAGCACCAGCTTGCCCGGTCCCCATCCGGGCTCGTGCGGAACCTCATGCGCGTCACACACTGCCTCGAGCTCGGCAACGGCCATCGCCGGGTGCACCTCGCGGCCCGTGGCTTCGCGGATCAGCTCGAGCATCGGGGTACGCGGCCACGGCGGCGCGAGATCGATCTCGGCTCCGTCGACGGAGACGACGGTCGACCCGGTCGCCGCACGGGCGCACTCGGCGGTGAGCTCCTCGGTCAGCGTCATGATGTCGGTGTAGTCGGCGAACGCCTGGTACAGCTCGAGCATCGTGAACTCGGGGTTGTGGCGCGTCGAGAGTCCCTCGTTGCGGAACACGCGACCGATCTCGAAGACGCGTTCCATCCCTCCTACCAGGAGCCGCTTGAGGTGCAGCTCCAGCGCGATGCGCAAGGTGAGCGGCAGCTCGAGCGCGTTGTGGTGCGTGAGGAACGGCTTTGCCGCCGCACCCCCGGCCTGGACGTGCAGGACCGGCGTCTCGACCTCGACGAACCCGCGGTCCGCGAGCATGCGCCGGATCGTGGCGATGACTTCGAAGCGGATCGCGAACACGCGCCGGGCGTCGTCGTTCGCGATGAGATCCACGTAGCGCTGGCGAAAGCGGGTGTCGACATCGGCCAGCCCGTGCCACTTCTCGGGAAGCGGGCGCAGCGCCTTCGACAGCAACGTGAACTCGCGCACCTTCACGGACAGCTCGCCCTTGCGCGTCTTCATCACCGCGCCCTCGACGCCGACCCAGTCGCCGAGGTCGAGGTCGTCGAAGGCGATGTGGCGATCCTCACCGAGCTCGGCGCGCGACACGAAGAGCTGGAGTGCACCGGAGCCGTCGCGCACGGTCGCGAACGTGAGCTTGCCCTGGCGACGGAGCAGCAGGATGCGCCCGGCGACCCGCACGACGTCGTCGGTCTCGGAGCCGGCTTGCAGTTGGTCCCAATGCTCGACAACCTCGGCCGCGGTGTGCGTGCGATCGAACCGGACCGGGTACGGCTCGGCTCCCGCGGCCCGCAACGCCTCCACCTTCGCGAGCCGCCGCGCTCGTTCGTCGACCGGGCCCTCGCTCACGCGTGCCCTCGTTCTTGCGTCAGAAAGTGGCGCAATACGCCTACTGCTGACGCAAGAAGGTCGAAGGAGCGGGGTGAGGTCATTGGTTGCGCTCGAAGATGATGCGCAGACCCTGGAGCGTCAGCCACGGCTCATGGTGCTGGATCGTGCGGGAGTGCTTGATGATCGGCTCGGCGAGGCCGCCGGTCGAGATCACCGTGCACTCGCCGAGCTCGGCCTGGAACATCTCGACGAGCGTGTCGACCTGCCCGCTGTACCCGAACACCGCACCCGACTGGATCGACTCGACGGTGGACTTGCCGATCACGTTCTTCGGCGCGACGAGCTCGACGCGCCGAAGCGCCGCAGCCCGGCCGAACAGCGCGTCCATGGAGATCTCGATCCCCGGGAAGATCGCGCCGCCGAGGTACTCACCCTTCTCGCTGATCGCCTCGATCGTGTTGGCCGTGCCGAAGTCCACGACGATCGAGGGGCCGCCATACTGGTCGTACGCCGCCACCGCGTTCGCGATGCGGTCGGCGCCGACCTCCTTCGGGTTGTCATAGAGGATCGGCATCCCGGTGCGGACGCCGGGCTCGACCACCAGCGCCGGGAACCCGAAGTAGCGCTCCGTCATCGCCCGGAGCTCGACGGTCACCCGGGGAACACCGGAGGAGATCGCCACACCGTCGATCTGCTCGTCGAACGAGAAGCCGTGGAAGCCGAGGAACTGCTGGATCATCAGCGCGAGCTCGTCGGCGGTGCGCTCGGCCACCGTCGCGATGCGCCAGTGGTCGGCGAGCTCGGTGCCGTTGAACAGCCCGATGACGGTCTGGGTGTTTCCCGAGTCGATCGTCAGCAGCATGGGATCGCTAGTTGATACGGAGGTCGAGGCCGATGTCCAACGCGGGTGCCGACTGGGTGATCGCGCTCGTGGAGATGAGATCGGCACCGGTGCCGGCGACG
>JALHSW010000056.1 GCA_022865365.1 Acidimicrobiia bacterium
GATGCTGCCTGCCGGCCGCACGATCGACGTTCGCTTCGACGAGTTCATGGCCGACGACCTCGCGATGGTCCAGCGGATCTACGACGTGGCCAACCAGCCGTTCACCCCTGAAGCGCGCGTCGCGATGGACGCGTTCATCGAGACGCACCCACGGGGCGTGAACGGCGGCGTGATCTACGACCCCGAGGGCGACTTCGACCTCGACCTCACCGCGCTCCGCGAGCGGATGCGCGACTACACCGACCGCTTCGACGTGACGCTCGAGCATTGATTCGTTCTTGCGTCACTTGTGGGCGATATGCGCCTACTTCTGACGCAAGAACGGTGGGGAGACCTTGACGACCTCGGTCGTCGGGCGTTCGGGGGTCGCCGACGGGTAGAACCACCGGAACCAGATGCGGCCACGCGGATGCCCCGCGGTCGACAGCCAGTTCGGGTGGCCGGGGTCCTGTTCCGAGATGACGATCGTCCAGGAGCCATCGTCGTCGTAGGTGGCTTGCGCGCCGTTGATCGTGACCTGCTCGTAGTCGTAGTTGTACGTGTGCATGAACTGGTTCCACAGGCAGCAGTTCCAGAACGCGCATTCCGGCGACCGGCCCTTGATCACGAGCGATTCGTCGTCGGCGAGGTCGAAGCTCCCCATCGCGTACGCCGCGTCGCCCGCGGCCCACCCGAAGGTGACCGCCTGCACGCCGTACGGCTCGTCGATCTGGTTCGGCTCGCCGAGACCGAGCGGGACCATCTGCGCCTGATCCTTCACCCACGTGAGCGCGGCCCGGAACCGACGCGCGAGGTCGGCATCGTTCTCGCGGTACATCGTCGGTGGGTCGAGCGCCTCGATGTGCCACGAGCATCGGGTTCCCCGGGACGGGTCGTCGAGATAGTCGCGGGTGATCGCGACGACGGCGTCGTCCTCGAGCGCCAGGAACGGCCCGTCCCAACCCGCAGGCCGATCCTTCGCCAACATGAGCTCGAACGTGCCGTCGGGGCCGATGTCGAGGTGATCACGGTTGTTCACGGTGCCGACGATGCGCTCGGAATAGTGGCCGTCGAGGGGGCCGCCGTACACGGTGAGCGAGAGGTACACCGCGTCGCCGATCGTCCCGCGGACTCGGTACGTGCGGTTCGGGTCGATCGGCGCGTGCTGGTAGTAGGCGTCGGAGTTGTCACCCCCCCACTTCTTGTACGGCCCGACGATCTCGGCGAATCGCGGGTTCGCCGGATCGGCCCACACCTGCACGTCGAGCGCGACCTGCATGATCGAGAAGATCCACTTGTAGCCCTCGAGCACCTGTTGGTCGTCGCCGAGCGCGCTCGGACCTTCGAGAAACTTCTGATCGAGGGTACCGAGCGTCTCGAGGAGCTCGTGCACGACGGCGGTCGTCTCGTACCGCTTCTCAGGCATGGGGCCGCACGCTAGAGCCCCGTCGTCGACGCGCGCCCGTCCCGCTCAGCCGGCGTCGGGTCGCACAGTGTCACCGACGCGGATGGGGCCACCTTCGACGATCTCGGCGCGGAGCCCGCCACGGTGCAGCAGTGCCTTACGAGCCGGCTTGCCGGTGAGCTCCTCGAGGTATGCGCACGGCTCCGACAGGTCGAAGCCGCGCAACCGGACCCCGCCCACCAAGAACTCGCGTCCGACGAGGTGGTTGAGCGGGACCCCTTCGACCACGATGTTGCGGCGCGACTCCTGCTCGGACAGGCCGAGGTCGTACGCGTCGTTGGCCGCGGCGATCGCTTCGCGTTCGATGAGCGTGACGGCGCGCTTGCCGATCTTCGTGCCGGAGTACTTCCCTGCTTCGATCGCGTACCGATCACCGTCGAGGCCCTTGCCGGCCAACGCCTCGGCCTCGTCGCGCGCCTCCATCGGCGCACCCTCGCCCGAGGCGACGTAGATGGCGACGACCTGTCCCTCGAACATGGCCGTCATGCCGAACCCTCCGGCGCCTCGGGTGCCGACTCCTCTGCCCCATCCGCGGCAGCCGGCAGCTCGGCGCCGGGGGCCGTATCGGTGACCGATCCGGACCCCGGAGGGGCGGCGTCCGTCACCAGCACCGGCTCGGGGGCCGCCATCGGGATGGTCGCCGGCTTCGGTCTGCGCGTGCGACCGGCGAGCAGGCCGGCGAACGCGACGAGGATCGTGGCGCCACCGGCGGCCAGCAGGGTCCAGGTGCCCTCGGCGCCGTCGACGTGCGCGAACTCGGTACCCGAGGTCCCGAGCGCCTCGCCGAGACGAAATGCCGCGATTCCTCCCAGCGCGCCGAGCAACCCGAACGCGAGGCCGATCCCGATCCCACGCCCGACCGCGACCGACGTGGGCGGCACGACCGCGAGCAACACCACCACCAGGATCGCGGCCCACAGTGCGCGCGGGCCACCGATCCCCTCGAGCGGGCTGCCGAACGAGAACGAGAACGCCGAGACCCGACCGACCGACGCGGAGAACGGGCTCATGGCGTATCCGACCGCGGCAGCGAAGCCGAAGACTGCGGCGAGGGTCGCCCAGCCGCGTGCGCCACCGCGCTGGCTCCACGCGCGCGGCCGGAGCTCGATCACCGCGGCGATGAGCGCGGCGATGAGCGCCAGCACGAAACCACCGACGACGAGCGAGAAGCCGGTACCACCGCGCGGACCGTCGTGGTCGGCGATCGTCGCGACGTCGACGACGCGCGGTTGCATGCCGATCGCGACGATCACGGCGAGTGCAGCAGCACCACCCGTCGAGGTACGCCGACTCAGCAGTGCCGCGCCGACCGCGAGCAGGCTTGCCGCAAACACCGCCTGCTGCGCGAGCACACCGGTCAGATCGACGAGTGCGAACGTGCCCTGGTCCCAGAAGTCGGGGAAGAGCCCGCCGATGGTGGCGGCAGCCCCGACGAACGCGAGCGTCGCCGCGACGATCAGGGCCGCCGGATGTTGCGTCGGAGATGGTGTTGGCGTTGGTTGCGTTTCGGCACTCGTCATGACGGCTCCACCAGGTCGACCCAGCCCACGTTGGCTGCCCCATCGTCGCCCGTCCACCGGCCGAGGACACGGACCAGCCGAATCGGCCTTTGACCGTCACGAGAGATCGGGATCGCGGCCATTCCAGCACCTCGATCGCGCCGTGTCCCGCCCCGACCGGATCGTCACGGACGTCGGGAGCCCGTCGGTCAGCCTCGGGCGCCAAGCCTGGCTGTTACCCGCCAGGACGTCGCTCCGGCGTGGGTGCAAGTGAGGTGGCGTTGTGGATGCTGTGGCGCTGGTGCCGGATCGCCTGGTCTCAGGAGCGTGTCGGGTCCGATCCCCGCCCGGCTTGACAGCGAACGTATGTTCGTGTAGGGTGTGGTTGTTGGCCGGGGTCGTGGAAGCCCCTCTCTCCTCCCTTCCGCCGTTCGTGTCGCTTGCTGCCGCTGAGCGCGGGGAGAGCCCGTCCGACGGGAGTTGCGCGTGGCCACGACGAGTTCGCCTCGAACATCAGAGCGCAGCA
>JALHSW010000517.1 GCA_022865365.1 Acidimicrobiia bacterium
CTCGGGTGCCGAGGGGCTGTTCCCCGGGAAGGTCTCGACGACCTTCGTGTCGCGCACGGTGGGGATCACCAGCACGAACACGAGCGCTACGGCCAGGGCGCTCGAGAAGACGAGCCGGATCCAGCCGTTGCGAACGAGGCGGGGGAGCAGGACGTGCACGACCAGGACCCACCCGCCGACGAGCAACGCGGTCACCAGGAACGCCTGCGCGCCCGAGAAGACGTCTCGGACCGCGTTCGGGTTGACGATCGACTTGATGGCGAAGGCGACGAGCAGTGCCACGGAGGGCACGAACTGGACCCACTCAGGGGGGCCGGTGGCGGGGGAACGGGTGGGTGCAGCCTGGGAGGGCGGCGGCGCGGTCTCAGTCGTCATGACGAGTCTCCGGCGGCGCGCCATTCCTGGATGACGGAAATGTCACCGCGATCGAATCAAGCGGGGCCAGGCGACGGCGCCGGCTCAGGCCACTAGCGCAGCTTCCAGTCGATCCTCGTGCCCGACTCGAAGAGCTTCTGCCCCTCGGCGATCGAGGCCTGGTCGGTACCGAGACCGACGAACGCGTAGCCGAGCGCGACCGCCTGGCGGTTGGACAGCTCGCGGGCCGCCCAGATGGCGCGCACCGTGCCCTGGATCGCGAGCTGAGGCTGCGCGGCGATCGCGTTCGCCGCCCACGCGGCCGTGTCGTGGAGCTGCTCCTTCGGGACGACCTCGGAGACCAGGCCGACCTCGTGGGCCCGCCGGGCCGACAGCCGCTCGTAGTTGCCGAGCAGCGACAGCCGCATGATCTCACCGAACGGCATGCGGTCGGCCATGTGGATCGGTTCGAACGCGGCCGTCATGCCGTAGGTGACGTGCGGGTCGAAGAAGGTCGCGTGCTCCGCCGCGATGATGAACTCGACCTCGCCGAGCATGTAGAACGCCCCGCCGCACGCCATGCCGTTCACCGCGGCGATGACGGGCTTCCAGAGGTCGGAGCTCTTCGGCCCGATGTTGTCGCCCGGGTCGTTGAAGTGGAACGGCGTCGAACCGGAGCCGACGACGTCCTCGTCGGTCGTGTCGTCGGTGTTGCCGCCCATCTGCTCCATGCGGTCGATGCCCGTGCAGAACGCCTTGTCGCCCGCACCGGTCAACACGACGCATCGCACGTCGTCATGACGGCGGAGCTTGCGCCAGCAGTCGTGGAGCTCGCGTTGCATGAGGGAGTTGAACGCGTTGAGCCGATCGGGCCGGTTCAGCGTGACCCAGGCGACGCCGTCGCGCTCTTCGTAGGCGAGCGTCTCGTAGTCGGGGAACATGGCCGGAACCTACTTCCGGGCCTGGGCGTCGATGCCCGGGTTCGTGGTGTGGAAGGCGTAGCGGTTGAGGATGTGCCCAACCTGGGCCGGGTCCCACTGCGCGGGATTGCCCTCCTTGTCGGTGGAGAAGAACTCCTCGCCCATCTGCCACGGCTGGTAGACGCACACCGAGTTGCCCACCATGCGCAGCACCTGGCCCGAGACCGGCTTGGAGTCGTCGGACGCGAGCCACACGACGGCCGGTGCCGAGTTGCCCGGGTTCATCCGATCGAACTCCGCGTAGTCCTCGGGGTTCTTGATCTCGATGTCCTTGATGGCCTGGCCGACCATGCGGGTGAAGCCGCCCGGGCCGATGCAGTTGGCACGCACGCCGTAGCGGGAGAGCTCGAGGCTCGCGATGATCGTCATCGCCGCGATTCCGGCCTTGGCCGCGCCGTAGTTGATCTGGCTCGCCTGGCCCTGCAGCCCGGCGCTCGACACGGTGTTGATGATCGAGCCGCTCGGCTGGCGCCCGTCCTTGGACTCGCTGCGCCAGTACGCCGATGCGTGGTGCATCGTGTTGAACGCGCCGTACATGTGGACCTTTACGACGGTGTCGAAGTCGTCGGGCGCCATCGAGAACATCATCCGGTCGCGCAGCACGCCGGCGTTGTTCACCAGCACGTCGAGGCGCCCGAAGGAGTCGATCGCGCCTTTGACGATCGCCCCGGCGCTGTCGAAGTCGGCGACGCTGTCGTAGTTCGCGACGGCTTCGCCGCCTCGGCTCTTGATGACCGCGACGACCTCGTCGGCGACCTGGGCGTCGGCGCCCTCGCCGGTGACCGACGTGCCGAGGTCGTTCACGACGACCTTGGCCCCGTGGTCGGCGAGCATCACGGCCTCGCCTCGCCCCACCCCGTTGCCCGCTCCAGTGACGATTGCCACCTTGCCGTCGAGCATGCCCATTTGCGCGTCCTTCCGAGCAGACCCCAGACTCGGGGAAGAAGCCTGACGTCGGCGTCACGGTATCGCGGGCTTCGCGGCGGGCGTCAAGGCGAGGCAGAAACGCAGTGCCGGGTCGGAACGACCGGGTCGAGGAAGGTGGGGGAGTCGCCACATGGTGCTCGACACGAGCGTCATCGGGAAGTCGACCGGCGCGTACAAGGTGAGGGTCGAGCGGGGCCCGGTGAGCTTCTTCGCCGCTGCGCTCAAGGACGACAACCCGATCTACCGGGACGAGACTGCGGCCGAGGCGGCCGGGTTCGAGGCGATCCCGGCGCCGCCCACGTTCTCGTTCGCGATGCAGCACATGGGTCGCTTCGCCGAGGAGCAGCCCTCGGATCCGACCGGTGGGTCGAACCCGATGCACGCCGTGATGGGCGACCTCTACGCCAAGGGCGGTCTCGTGTTGCACGGCGAGGAGGAGTTCCAGTACCACCGGCCGATCGTCGTCGGCGACGTGCTCGTCGGTGAGGGCAAGATCGTCGACCTGTACGAGAAGGACAGCGACCGCGCCACGATGACGTTCATCGTCATGGAGACGGTGTGGCGCGACGAGGCGACGAACGAGCCGGTCGTCACGGAGAAGTTCAACCTCATCCACCGCCTGTCCAAGTAGGCGCCTGTCGAAGAAGTAGGGAGCGGGAGCAATGGCCGAAGGGCGTCTCCAGGACCGCGTCGCGGTCATCACGGGAGCTGGACAGGGGATCGGGCTCGCGTACGCGGAGCGGTTCCTCGCCGAAGGGGCGAAGGTCGTGGTGGCCGAGCTCAGCGAGGAGCGCGCCGCATCCGCGATGGAATCGCTCGCCGGCATGGGTGACGCCCTGTTCGTGCGCACCGACATCTCCGACCCGGACTCGGCCGAGGCCTGCGCCACGGCCGCGAAGGACGCGTTCGGGTCGCTCGACATCCTGCTGAACAACGCGGCCATCTATCACGACATCGACAACGCCGACGCGAGCTACGAGTACCTGCAGAAGATCTTCAGCGTCAACCAGCACGGCACCTGGCTGATGAGCCGTGCAGCCGCCCCCTACATGGTCGAGCAGCGGCGCGGCCGGATCATCAACCAGTCGTCGGGCGCCGCGTACTCCTACATGTTCCCGCCGATGGACGAGTTCCACGGGCTTGGCAACTTCAGCTACAGCATCACCAAGTGGGGCATCGTCGGCCTCACGAAGTTCATGGCCGCGCAGCTCGGTCAGTACAACATCACCGTGAACTGCATCGCGCCCGGTGTCACGATGACCGAGGCGACGAAGAAGGTGGTCCCGGAGATGTTCATCGGCGGGATGACCGCGATGACCGCGATGAAGCAGACCCTGGAGCCCGAGGACCTCGCCGGTGCTGCGGTGTTCTTCGCGAGCGACGACGCGAAGTTCTGCACCGGACAGACACTCGTCATCGACGGCGGCCTGTCGATGCCGGCCTGAGAGCCGTTCTTGCGTCAGTAATAGGCGGAATGCGCCTACTTCTGACGCAAGAACGGTGGGGCTCTGCTACTCGACGGCGCCGGCTTCGCGCAGGCGGCCCTGTTCTCCCGCGTCGAGGCCGAGGAGGTCGCCGAGGACCCAGGCGTCGTCCTGGCCGAGGATGGGCCCGGCCCGGTCGTAGCCACCGGGCGCGCCCGAGACGCGGAAGCCGTTGTGCTCGTAGAGCCCATGCCCGAGCATCGGGTGCTCGAGCTCGACGAAGTGATCCCGCGCCGCGAGCTGGGGATCGTCGTGCACATCGGCGAAGTCGTTCACCGGCACCGCCTCGAGCCCCAGCGCCTGGAGCGCATCGGCCACCTCGATCCGGGTGCGGGACGCGGTCCAGGTCCCGACGAGGGCTTCGACCTCATCGATGCGGGCCCGCCGACCCTCCTCGGTCGCCAGTGCCGCGTCGGTGACGCCGAGCACGCCGGCGAGGCGGGACCAGTCGTCGTCGCTCCAGCAGGCGATCGCGACCCAGCGGTCGCGCACTACCGACCCGTCGGCGCCGACCTCGTCGGCACAGGGGAACGCGCCGTGGGGTACCGCACGCGACGAGCGGTTGCCGTCGCGCGTGCCGATCGTGCCGTTGCGCTGCGCGTCGAGGAGCCACGGGGCCAGCGTCCAGGTGCCTGCCTCGACCTGGGAGAGGTCGAGGTACGCGCCGCGGCCCGTGCGGCGGCGGTAGTGGAGCCCGGCGGCGAGGGCGGCGGCCACGTAGCGCGGCGCGAGTGAGTCGGTGATCGTGCCGAACGGCCCGACCGGCGCACGGTCGGGCCAGCCGGTGAGCGAGTTGTAGCCCGACAGCGCGGCGCCCTGGCCCCCGAACCCGGGGTAGTCCTTGTGGGGGCCGGTCTGGCCGTTGAGGCAGGCGCTGATCATCACGAGATCGGGCCTGACCTCGACGAGCGACTCGTAGTCGAGCCCGAGTCCCTTCATGGCGCGCGGCGCGTAGTTCTCGGCGACGGCGTCGGCCCACTCGACGACGAGACGACGGACGAGGGCGAACGCGTCGGGGTGCTTCAGGTTGAGCGTGATATGGCGCTTGGCGACGTTGAGCCCGTCGTACATCCCACTGCCCTCGAGACCGTGTGGGTTGTCGGGTCCGAGCACCATGGTGCGGAGGAAGTCGGGGCGCGTGCGCGACTTGACACGCAGCACGGTGGCGCCGTGCTCGACGAAGTAGCGGGTCGCGATCGGCCCCGCCGCGCCGGAGCCGAGCTCCAAGATGTTGACGCCCGACCAGCTTCCTGGTCGCGCTCGCTCGGCACCGGGAAGCCCGGTGCCGCCCTGCGGTTCGCTCGGCTGCTCCGGCGCTTCCTCCGGGTGTCCCGTGCGTTGGTGGCGGCCGTCGGCGCTCTCCGTCCATGCTGTGCCGACGGCTCCTGCCCGGTCCGGCGCTGGAGCCTTGGGGCGGACGGGCGCGACCTGGTCGTCGCTCGAGCGCGCGAGGACGAAGCTGACAGGGAACTGGTCGATGTCGCCGAGGGGGCCGAAGAAGCCGCGTGCCGCGAGCTGGGTGCTGGCAAGGATCTCGCGCGGGGAGTTGGCCGGGGCGAGCATGAGGTTCGTCTCGCACGCGAGGTCGTAGAGATCCTGCATCGTGTGCCGGGCGAAGTACTCGCGCACGGGTTTCTCGACCGCACGCAGCACCTCATCGGTCGTGTGGTTGGGTGACCACGTCGACCAGTCCTGCGCCTCGAGCGCGCTTGCGTCGACGCCATCGGCCGCGACGACTCGCGTGATCGTCTCGAGGCTGGGGATGCGCGCCTTGCCCCCCCGGAGCCCGAAGCTCACCCAGCCGTCGCTCGCCGGCCAGATCTCCTGGGTGCGTCCGATCATGGCCCCGAGGCGGCGACCGCGGAAGCCCTCGCGCGCGTAGCGAGCCGGTGCGGCCATGTTCGCGACGTTCACGCACTCGGCCATCGAGAGGTCGACGTGTTGGGGTGCGCCGGTCCAGAGCGCGGTCAGCGCCGCGTACGCGGCCTCGCCTCCGGAGTGCGCGTACCCGGACGGCTCCGTGCACCGAACCGGCGCGCGGTCGGGGTCGCCGGTGGCGTACATGTTGCCGCTCGCCGCAAGCACGCCGAGATCCGACGCACGCCAGCCCGACCGAGGTCCGGTGAGCCCGAACGGGGTGATGCTCACCCACACGGAGCGAGGAGCGCGCGCGGGCTCGAGCGTGAGGACGCCCGGCATGCCGGGCGTGTCGAGGACGACGTCGGCGCCCGCGAGGAGCTCGTCGAGGGCAGGGTCGTCGGGCCCGTCGACCGCGACCGCGGTCTTGCCGGCGGCCCAGGCGAGCCAGCGGTTCGGCTGCGCGCGCAGCGGGTGCCCGCCCGGCGGCTCGACGAGCACCACGTCGGCACCGAGGTCACCGAGGACCCGGCCCGCGATCGCCCCCGGTTCGCCCGCCAGGTCGACGACCCGGATGCCCTCCAGCAGCCGCCTCGTCACCGCCGCTCCCTCTTCCTGCCCCGCGGGGCAAGGCCAAACGACCCTTTTCCTGACGCCGGCGTCAGCGTACCCTTGGGCTCCGATTGCCCCTGGAGGGCGGTCCTGGGTGACAGCACGTCCTTCTGTCCATGCTTCTGGGGGGAACGCGAATGGCCGAGCAACGGATCGTCGACGCCGACTGCCACATCCTCGAGCCACCGGACATCTGGAAGAACTGGCTGCACGACAAGCACCAGGACAAGGCACCGAAGCTCGTCAAGGATCCGGCCGGGGGCGATGCGTGGCTCACGGCCGTCGGTGGTCAGCCGGATCCTATCGGCCTGGTGTCGACGCCGGGCATGCCGTTCGACGAGTTCCGGTGGTTCGGGGTCACCTACGACGAGGCCCGCACCGGTTGCTACAACGGTGAAGCACGCCTCGTCGACATGGACATCGACGGCGTGGACGCCGAGGTGCTGTTCCCACCCCAGCGCACGATGAGCCACTTCCTGGGTGACGACGACGAAGACTTCGTGCTCGCGGGCGTCGACGCCTACAACAACTTCCTCTTCGAGGAGTTCTGCGCGCCCGACCCGAGGCGTCTCGTCGGCCTCGCGCAGATGCCGTCGATCGGGATCGACACCGCGGTCGACGCGCTGCGCAAGGCCAAGGCGCGCGGGGCCAAGGGTGTGATCATCTCGAACTGGCCGTCGGGTGGCGACAGCCTCTCATCCGACGACGACCCGTTCTGGGCCGCGGCGGTCGACGAGGGCATCCCGGTGTCGATCCACATCAACATCATCAGTCGTCAGCAGCGAGCCGCGGGTCGAAAGGCCGCGGCGACGAGCGGCAACGTACTGTACGACATGAGCAGTGAAGCGGCGCGGGCCAAAGCCATCGGCTCGATGAGCCACGTGTTCTCGATGACCGCCGGCTCGATGACCCAGATGCTCTTCAGCGGCGTGTTCGACCGCTACCCGGAACTGCAGATCTGTTGGATCGAGACCGGGGTCGGCTGGTTGCCGCACATGCTCGAGTCGATCGACGACCGCTACTGGCGCAACCGCTCGTGGGGCGAGCTGTCGATCAAGCACCCGCCGTCGGTGTACTGGCACCGCAACAACGCGGCGTCGTTCATCAGCGACCGGTCGGGGATCGCCATGCGCCACGCGGTCGGCATCGAGAACATGATGTGGTCGAGCGACTACCCGCACCACGGCAACGACTGGCCCTACTCCCGCAAGGTCATCGAGGAGACGATGGGACAGATCCCGGGCGAGGAGAAGGCCCAGATCGTCGGCGGCAACGCCGCTCGTATCTGGCACCTCGACGACTGAGGACGAGGGACCGCGCCGCCGCCGCGATGGAGTAGTTCCGGCACGTTCTTGATGAGAGTCCCAATGTCACTCCGGGCGTCAGAAGCGTCGGGGCTTGCATTCGCCCGAATTACCACCTAGAGTGGGCGATGTCACGGATAGTGATATCAGGGCGAGTGGGAGCGAAGACCCCCGACCGGTACGTCGGTCACCTCTACGGTCGGGGCGAGCAGTGGTGAGACCGACCCATTCCAGGAGCGGTACGCGACCGCAAGGTCGTGGACCGGGAGGGGTGGGTTCGATGAGAGGGACGACCGGACATCGCCGTCAGCAGCGGCTCGTGGCGCAGTTTGCGCTCGTGGCGCTGGTCGTGGGGATGCTGCTCACAGCGGTGGGAACTGCGTTCGCCGATAGCGAGGGAACCAGCGAAGGCCCAGCAGCCGCCGCCGAGTCGACCTCGACCACGGTTGCGGATCCCCCCAGCGAGGATCCACAGAGCGTGGATACTCAGAGCGAGGATCCAGGCGTCACGACGACGTCCACGACCGCGCCGGCGGCCGATCCGCCCGCGGACCCGCCGCTCGCAGCGCGAGCTTCCTCCGACGGAGACGTTGTCGCGCTCGACCCGCCGCCGGGGTGCCCGAAGAACAGCGACGGCACCTACACCTGCCCCCTCAATCCGGGGAATGTCGGTGCCACGAACCCGGGCTTCTCAACGGTCACTCCGTTGAGCACGTGTCTCAACGGGCTGCCGTTGCCCGCGGGGCCGAACAACTGGGCGTGGCACTTCGTCGCACCCGGGAACCACAAATTCATCTCCCTGACGGCGACCTTCCAGATCGCGGGGACCTTCACCAATGTTGTTCCGGTCAAGGGCGTGAACTCCGACCCGGACTTCTCGCACCTCTTCCTGTTCACGGGCCAGGGTGACAAGTTGCTCAGCGCGACGGCGATCGTGGACGCGGATCTTCCCGGTGGTCACTTCCAGCTCAGCCATGTGTGCACGGGCACCGCGGTCGAGGGCACCGGTTTCATCTCGGTGAAGAAGGTGATCGATCCGGCGGGTGGTCCGGCTCCGGCGGGTGCAGAGTTCAAGATGACGATCAACTGCCCCGACGAGACGAACGACCAGGTGATCACGTTGACGGCACCGGACGGGCTGGGTC
>JALHSW010000518.1 GCA_022865365.1 Acidimicrobiia bacterium
GATGAGCTGGCGCGACGACGCTCCGATCGCCTTCAACACGGCGAAGATCCCGATCCGTTCGAGCGTGAGGAGCGCGAAGAAGAGCGCGACCACGAGTCCGGCGACGAGAAGGGTCACCGAGATGATCTGGGTGAAGAGGCCTACGACGAGCTGGCGCGACGACGCCCCGATCGCCTTCAAGACGGCGAAGATCCCGATCCGTTCGAGGGTGAGGAGCGCGAAGAACAACGCGACCACGAGTCCGGCGACGAGGAAGGTCACGGAGATGATCTGGGTGAAGATCGCGTTCTGCTGCTTGATGCCGGGGAGGGCCAGGACGGCGTCGTCGGCCGTGATCGTGCTCGTCGCCCCTGCCGTCGCCGTATCGATGCGCTTCGCGACCTTCTCGGGCTCTGCACCGGGGTCCGTGCGCACCGTGACGACCTGGAAGGTGCCCGGGCCAACCGTGGCACCGGGACGTGACTTGGTGAGCACCTCGCGCCACGTGCGGGGTTCGACCCAGAGGCCCCCCTGCTGGAGGAAGTTCGTGTCCTCGACGAACCCGCGAACGGTGACCGGGACGCGTGCGGGGCCGAGGAGGAGCCGGTCGCCCTGCTCGACGCCGAAGGCTTCGAGCTGACGGTCGGCCCAGGCCTGCCCCGGCGGCGGCGGCGCGGGGACGCCGGACACCGCTCCCTGATAGCCGACCACCGCAGCGTCCGCGAGCTCCGACTCCCCTGGGACCCGCGCCCCGACGAGCGCGAACCCCAGCCCGTAGGTCGCCCGAACTCCAGGGACCGACTCGATCTCGGCTCGGAGCGGCGCGTCGATGCGCGATCGGATCACGGATTCACGGGCGGCGTCGGAGTAGACGACGAGCTCGGTGTCCTGCGCGCGCAAGGCTCCGGTCGACCCGAGGTAGAGACCATCGAGCAGCCCGCCGAGGAACAGGAGCAACATGACGAGCAGCGCGAGCGCGGCCGTGGTCGGGACGAAGCGTCGGGTGCTGCGGCGCAGCTCTCGGAGCGCGAGCCTCATCGGGTCGCTCCCATGGGTACGGTCGCTTCCACCGGGTCGAGTCGCAGCACGCGGCGGATCGCAGCCAGGGATGCGATCACCGCGAGGACCGCGACGAGGGCACCGCGCGTGAGCACCGTGCCGAGGTCGAACGAGATGGGGAAGTCCGGGCTCGATCCGAGTGCGGCGAGCGCAAGCAGGGCGGCGCCGATCGCGACTCCCCCGATGACGACGGCGAAGACCTGCACCAGCAGGGCGCGGGTCAGGTACCCGGTGCCGGCACCGATGGCCCGGAGCAGGGTGAGTGCATTCGCCTTCTGGACCGTGAGGATCACGAAGAAGATCCCGATGACCAGGGTCACCACGATGAACGCGAGCGTGAGGATGATGTTGAACGACGTCGTGACGCCGGACACCCCGGGGAGCGAGACGACCGCCGTCGCGCGGTCGAGCGCTTCCACGCCGGGGACCTGACGCGTGATGCGGCTCGCCAGCACCTCGGGATCGACACCGCTCGCCGCGGTCACCGCGACCACCGATGGCGTGATGAGTGCCGCGTCCGGGTTCTTGGTACGAGTAGTCGCCTCGAAGGTGCGGTACGACACGAAGATCGAAGGATCGACGCTGAATCGGCTCTCCGAGGCCAGCCCGACGATGCGGATCGGGGTGTTCCCGTCGGGCCCGAGCACCTGTACCCGGTCCCCGATGGCAAGACCACGTCCAGCGTCGGTGTCGCTGGCGACGCCCTCGCCGGCACCCCGGGGCAGGCGCCCTGCTTCGAGCCGCGTCGGCGCTCCGGGACCGCCCAGCACGTACCCGAAGATCGAAGCGTCGAGCGTCTCCTCCGAGGTGCGCACCGTGAAGCTGCCCTGGCCGAGCGGCTCCGCCCGGGCGACGCCGCGAACGCCGGCAGTCTGCGCCACCTGCTCGGGCGTCACGACGCTGCCCTCGAGGTTCTTGCGGGCTTCTTCGTTGTAGACGACGACCTGGGCCGACTGGTTCTCCAGTGCCCCGGAGAAGAAGTTGAGCAGGGTCGTCAGGAGCGTCTGCTGGAAGAGGATGAGGAAGACGAGGAGGCCGACCGCCCCCATGAGCATCCCGAAGCGCACCTTGGCGCGACGCATCTCCCGGAGGGCCAGTCTCATGCCTTGCATCGTTCCACACACGATCCGAGTTTCGTGAATTCAAGCGGCACGATCAAGGACGCTTTCTTGGTGGTCGGGGTCGTGGAGCCGTCGCCTCGATCGCCGCGAGCGCCGTTCGGGCGTCAGCACCGGTCCACCCGTCGGCGCCGAGCCGTCGGGCGTGGTCCGCGTCGGCGATGCCACCCCCGCCCACCAGCACCGGCGCCGCGATGCCCGCCTCCTTGACGGCCGCGACGGTTGCCGCGATCGTCTCGTCGCAGCCCGCGCCGGAAACGCCGACACACACTGCAAGCAGACGACTGACGTCGCGAGTCGCATCAACGAAGACGGCGGGCGGGGTGTCGGCACCGAGGTCGACGACGGTGAAGCGAAGATCACGCAGCAGATCGGACATGATGGCCGATGGCAGCGCGTGCAGATCACCCGACGGTGCGCCGATCACGACGGTGCCGCGGGTGCGGCCGTGGTGCAGGAACCGGGGGCCGAGCCGCCCGATGAGCCGCTGAGCCGTGACCGAAGCCCGGTGCTCGTCAACGATGGAGAGCTCACCGGTCGACCAGCGGTCGCCGATCGACCGGAGCGAC
>JALHSW010000519.1 GCA_022865365.1 Acidimicrobiia bacterium
CTCGTCGAGCCGTCGACACGTATCGAGTGGTGCGGTTTGGACGATTCGCGTAGTCGTACTCGCCGAACTGTACGGCCACGATGCCGTCCCGCCGAAGGTGCTCGAGGCCGTCCTTCACCGCTTCGACCGTATAGAGGTAGCTCTCCGACAACACGAAAGCCCCGGCCGACGATGCGTTCGATGCCGAATAGCTATCCGGGGCCGGATACCAGATCAGGTCGTAGGCGCCGCTCCGGCGGGCGAGATACGAGCGTCCCTCGTCATTGACGTAGTTGACCTTCGGATTCTGGGCGATGTTGCCGGCGTAGCGCGCGAAGTCTTCGGTGAGCAGGCGGTGGGTGACCGGGTTCAGCTCGACCGCGTCGATGTGGCCCGCATCGAAGCGGAGCGACGCGAGGATCTCGTGGCCACCAGCCGCTCCGATGATCAACTCCTTCCGCGGCGGTGCCCCGAGCGCGGCGAACGGTAACGAGCGCGGGTCCTTGTCGAAGCGGCCGAGAGTCTTGACGTCGCCGTTGTACCGGTCGATCTCGGATCCGAGGAGACCGTCGTGGAACAGAGCACGCCGATCCCGCGACACGTCCAACACGTCGACCCGGAAGAGCGGGCTCCACGACGAGTTCTTGGTATCGATGTCCGCGACCTGGAACTTGCTCGCCTCGAGTCGCTGCTCGGGCAGCAACGCGGGCTTCACCACCGCTACGACGAGCACCACCATGAGGACGGCGGCCACCGGCAACACGCGAGATCCAACCCGAACCGCGATCCGGACACCCACGAACGCGAGGAGGGCCCCCGCGAGGAAGATGGTCGCGGGCGGACCAATCGACCCGAGGAGCGCTACGACCACCGCGCACGCGAGGCCAGCACCGAGCAAGTCAGCGAAGTACAGGCGCCCGATCCGATCGGGTCGCCGAGCGAACAGGGTGGCGATGATCACTCCGACGGCAACGAAGGAAGCGAACAGCGCAAGGCAGATCACGAGTAGGCGCGCGACGTTCGAAAACGAGGATCTCGACCCGTAGTCCCAGATTGCGAACGTGTCGACCGCGGTCAGGGCGACGACGATATAGCCGAGGCCGACGGTCATGGCCGCCAGGAGCGAGCTCCACAACAGGATCGAGTCGGTCGTCGCGCCGCGCACACGCCGCGAGACAACCACGATCACACCACCGGTTCCGATCCCGAGCAGCGCAAGACCGATGACTAAATATGTGTAGTAGTAGAAGAGCTTGAACGAGATCACGCGCGTGTAGCTGACCTCGAGCAACAGGGCCGCGAAGCTGACCAAGAAGATCTCGACGTAGTTGCCGCGCTTCTCTGATTCAGGACCCACTTCCGACACGTCGACCGCCATCTTCTCCCCGTACCCTGTGAATGCCGGTCCTGACGCGTGACGCGTCGTGGCAACGAATCCTAACTGCCAAGGCCGGGTGTCAGCGGCCGGTGGAGCCAAAGCCGAAGGCGTCTCTCGCGGTCGGGTCGAGCTCGTCGACGACGTCCCACTCGACGTCGGACTCCACCGCGGTGATCACGAGCTGGGCGATCCTGTCGCCTCGGTGCACCGTGTAGTCGGTCGTCGGGTCGGTGTTCACGAGCAGCACCTTCAGCTCGCCCCGGTAGAGCGGGTCGATGAGGCCCGGCGCGTTCA
>JALHSW010000520.1 GCA_022865365.1 Acidimicrobiia bacterium
AGGACGGGTCGCCCGGCGAGGTCGGAGTTGAAGCGCTCGATCCGACGATCGTCGAGGGGCAGCACGTTGTACTTCACGGCCTCGATCAGGAAGAGGCGCTGGAGCTCGGCCAGCTTGTCTGGATGCTTGGCCGCGAGGTCATTCGCCTGGGACCAGTCGGTGTTCGTGTCGTACAGCTCCCAGACATCGTCGTCGAGCGCGGGCAGCGTCGCCCCGAACTCCCACGGGACGCTGTGACGGGTGACCGCGGTCCAGCCCTTGTGGTACACGCCGCGGTTGCACGCCACCTCGAAGTACTGCGTCTCGCGTTGTTCGGCCGCCTTCGCGTGGTCGAACGTGTAGCGCATGCTCTTGCCGTGCAGCGGCGTCTGCTGGATGCCGTTGACGAAGGCCGGCTCGGGCAGACCTGCTACGTCGAGCACCGTCGCCGCGACGTCGATCACGTGGCAGAACTGGCTGCGGATCTCACCCTTGGCCTTGATGCCCTTGGGCCAGTGCACGACGGTGCCGTTGCGGGTACCACCGAAGTGCGACGCGACCTGTTTGGTCCACTGGTACGGAGTGTTCATCGCGTGCGCCCAACCGACCGCGAAGTGGTTGTACGCCGTGGGGCTGCCGAACTCGTCGATGTGTGACGCCATGAACTCGGTGGTCTCGAACGCCGCGGCACCGTTCAGTGAGATGAGCTCGATGAACGTCCCGTTCGGTGTCCCTTCGGCGCTGGCACCGTTGTCGCCCACGATCACGTAGATCAGCGTGTCGTCGAGGATGCCAAGATCACCGAGCGAATCGAACAGCCGGCCAAGGTGATGGTCCGTGTGCTCGAGGAACCCCGCGTAGACCTCCATCTGGCGGGCCAAGATGGGCTTGAGGTCATCGGCCACGTCGGCCCAGGCCAGAATCTCGCCCGGGCGGGCCGAGAGCTCGGCGTCGGCGGGCACGACCCCGAGCTGCTTCTGGCGGGCGAGCGTCTTGTCCCGGGTGGCGTCCCACCCGGCGTCGAACTTGCCCTGGTACTTCTCGATCCACTCCTTGGGGACGTGATGGGGCGCGTGCGTCGCCCCGGGCACGAAGTACATGAAGAAGGGCTTGTCGGGCATGAGCGACTTCTGCTGATGGACCCAGTCGATCGCCTTGTCGGTCAGGTCCTCGGTGAGGTGATAGCCCTCCTCGGGGGTCTTCGGAGGCTCGACCGGCGTGAGCCCGTCGTAGAGCGCCGGGTACCACTGGTTGGTCTCGCCGCCGATGAAGCCGTAGAACTTCTCGAACCCGGCTCCGCCCGTCGGCCAATGGTCGAACGGACCCATCGGGCTCGACTGCCAGACCGGCACCTCGTGGCACTTACCGAACTGGGCCGTCGAGTAGCCGTTCAGCAGCAGCGTCTGCGCCAGCGGCGCGCACGTATTCGGGCGAACCGAGCTATAGCCGGGCGCCGACGTCGCGAGCTCCGTGATGACCCCCATCCCCACCGAATGGTGGTTGCGCCCGCTCAGCAACGCAGCCCG
>JALHSW010000521.1 GCA_022865365.1 Acidimicrobiia bacterium
GGAGCGTCTGCGCGCCCTGGGTATCCACGGACACGTCTGGGAACGCAAGGAACTCGAGAGCTACCTCCTCGTTCCGGCAGCCATCGCGCGCTCGTCGGGAGCGGCGTCCGACGAAGTCCTTCGAATCCTTGACGGAGCTACTCGGAAGATGAAGGCCAAGGTCTTCGCGCGCGTCCTGTCTGAGGAACACAAGCCAGCAGATGCCCGAAGGGCACCGGTCCCGACGACGGAGCGAGTTAGCGAGACCTTTGACGCGTCATGGGGTGATCTGGATTAGCGTCTGCGGCACTGCCCACCGAAACAGATGCTGCATGAACTGAACACCGAACTGGACGCAGCAGGACACCAACCGATCACATTTCGTCGATTGGCATCCGAATTGAGGCCTGATGAAATCGATCCAGAGCTGACGGACCTACTCAGGGAGGTCGAGAGCCGACTTGAGTAGTCAGACAATCCGGTCGCCTCGAAGGCGGGAGGATCGAGGCGCTTCGGGTTCTCCCGGCCAAGTGCAGTTCCCGATCATCGTCTGATCGACAGGGACAATTGCGAGCATCATCCGCTGCTAAGCATCCCGACGCTTGACGCTCCAGCGTCGGGATGCGAGACGCTCAGCAGTTACGCCGCCTTGCCCAGCACGAGTGCGCTCGTGGGAACCATCGTTCCGGCGGTCACCAGAACGTGCTCCACACCATCGGGCTGGTTCGTCGAGGTGCCCCGGATCAGGCGGGCGCCTTCGGCCACGCCGTTCATGCCGTGGATGTAGGCCTCGCCGAGCTGGCCGCCGTTGGTGTTGATCGGGAGGCGGCCGCCGAGCTCGATGTTGCCGTCCTTGATGAAGTCCTTCGCCTCGCCCCGCTTGCAGAACCCGAACTCCTCGAGCTGCGGGAGGGCGAGCGGCGTGAAGTGGTCGTAGATGATCGCGGCCTGGATGTCGTCGGGGCCGAGGCCCGTCGTGGCCCAGAGCTGGCGGGCGATGAGGCCCATCTCGGGGAGGCCGCTCATCGGGTCGCGGTAGTAGCTCGTCATCATCTCCTGGTTGTCGCCGGCGCCCTGGGCCGCCGACTTCACGATGACGGGTTCGTTGCGCAGGTCGCGCGCCCGCTCGGGGGTGGTGACGACGATCGCCTGTCCCCCGTCGCTCTCCTGGCAGCAGTCGAGCAGGTGCAGCGGCTCGACGATCCAGCGGCTGTTCTGGTGGTCCTCGAGCGTGATCGGCTTCTCGTAGAACCACGCCTTCGGGTTCTTCGCCGCGTGCTTGCGATCCGCGACGGCGATGCGGCCGTAGTCCTCGCTCGTCGCACCGAACTCGTGCATGTAGCGCGTCGCGAACATCGCGACCCACTGCGCCGGGGTGAGCAGACCCTGCGGTGCGTACCACGAGAAGTGCGCGCTGTCGGCGTTCGCGGCGGCGGGGCGGCCCTGCACGCCGGTGCCGAAGCGGTGCCCGGAGCGCTCGTTGAACGCCCGGTAGCAGACGACGTAGTCGGCCACGCCCGCGTTCACCGCGAGGACGGCCTGCTGGATCGTGCCGCACGCCGCGCCCCCACCGTGGTGGATACGCGAGAAGAACGACAGCTCACCGACGCCGAGGTTCTTGGCGACTTCGATTTCGGGGTTCGTCTCGGCGGTGAAGGTGACCATGCCGTCGATCTGGCTCGGTGTGATGCCGGCGTCGTCGATCGCGGCCTCGCACGCCTCGATCGCGAGCTGGAGGTCGGAGCGGCCGGACCGCTTCGAGAACTCGGTCGCGCCGATCCCGACGATGGCGCCGGCGTCGAGGAGACGGTGCTTGTCGCTCACTTCGCCCCCTTCTTCTTGCCCTTGCCCGACTTCTTGTCCTTCTTCTTGTCGTGCTTCTTGCGGGCTTTGCCGCCGACCTTCCAGGAGACGGGCGCTTCGGGCAGCTCGAGGGTGACGGTGCCGGTCACGTGGTCGCCGAGACTGTTGGAGCCCTTCAACGCGATCGTGATCTCGCCGTCGGCCTTCTCGGTGACCGCACCCGTCATCACCATCGTGTCGCCCGGGTAGTTCGGCGCGCCGAGACGGATCTTCACCGACTTGAGGAACGCGTTCGGCCCCGCCCAGTCGGTGATGAAGCGGCCGACGAACCCGTTGGTCGTGAGGATGTTCATGAAGATGTCGGGCGACCCGCGCTCCTGGGCCAGGCCCGGGTCGTGATGGACGTCCTGGTAGTCGCATGACGCGATCGCGGTGGAGACGATCAGCGTGCGGGTGAGCGGGATGTCGAGCTGCGGCAGCTGGTCGCCCACCTGCACGTCGTCGTAGTGCCGGCTCTCCGTGGGGCTGGACTCGGTGGTGATGGACTCGGTGGTCGCGGTCATCTCAGGCCCCCGTCTTCGTGAGCTCGGCGCCCAGGCGGGCCAACGTGGCGGTCGCGCCGCCGAGCGTGTCCTCGATCTGCTTGCCC
>JALHSW010000522.1 GCA_022865365.1 Acidimicrobiia bacterium
GGCGCGGGTCGATCGGCTCGCCGAGACGACCGCCTTGATGCGCGCGTACTTCGCCGGAGGCGAGATCGACGTCTCCGGAGCGCACGTGAACGCACACGGCTTCACCGCGGTGCCCACGCTCGCCCATGCGCCCCGCATCATGCTCGGCGGCGGCTCACCACGGGTGCTGCGGATGGCCGGCGAGCTCGCCGACATCGTGAGCCTGAACTTCGACAACCGCTCGGGCCGGATCGGGCCCGAGGGCTTCACCTCCGGCACGGCGAGCCGTACCGACGAGAAGCTGGCGTGGGTTCGCGAAGGCGCCGGCGATCGGTACGAACACGTCGAGCTCGAGATCGCCTCGTACCTCACGATGGTGAGCGACGACCGCGACTCCGTCCTCGAAGGGATGACCCCGATGTTCGGGCTCACGCCCGACGAGCTCGCCGAGCACCCCCACACCCTGGTCGGCTCCACGGATCAGATCGCCGAGACGCTCGTCGCACGCAGGGAGCGCTTCGGCATCGCCTACGTCACGGTCGGGGTCGAGGTACTCGAGGCGTTCGCGCCGGTCGTCGAACAGCTCGCGGGCACATGACCGATTCGATCGACGAGGCAGTCCGGCGTCTCGTCGACGAGCGCGAGATCGTCGGTCTGGCGGTGCGTTACTGCCTGGCAGTCGACGCACGGGACTACGACGCGCTCCGCGACGTCTTTGTTGCCGACGCGACGGCATGTTTCGCCGGGCGCGACGAGATCGGCCTGGAGGCGATCATCGGCCGGTGCCGCGACACGCTCGATCCCTGCGACGCGACTCAGCATCTGGTGAGCAACCACCTCGTGACGCTGGAGGGCGACACCGCCACCGCCCAGTGCGAGCTCCAGGCCCAGCACGTGCGCCGAGGCGGCGACGGAGGATCGACCTTCACCCTCGGCGGCCGGTACCGGGACCGAGTCACCCGCACCCCGGCCGGGTGGCGCATCGCGCACCGCGAGCTCGAGGTCGTGTGGATTGCCGGCAATCCGGGCGTGCTGGGCCGACCGCCCGGCCCGTGATCCTGCGGGTCACGCGGCTCGGAGCGGTAGAGTTCGCTGGCATGCACCTGCCGTCGAACGAGGGAGGCCAGCGATGGCGAAGAAGGCCGGCCACCGCGCCGTGTACAAGAGCTCAGCGGTCGAGTGGGTCGACGACTACCTGCAGGACCCCGCGAACTATGCCGAGGCTCTCGACCTGCTGCTGAATCATCCGGACGCGCTCTCCGACATCACCGACCTCTTCGAGCGCGACGGGCGCGCGCTCGACGGGCCCAACACGTCGGCCGGCTTCCAGGACAGGTGGCTGGCGGCGGGCGGGCGCTTCGCCGCGTATCCTGTCGAGGAGGCGATGCGGCAGGGCTACACGCTCGCGATCGGGCTTGCGAGCGAGAAGCAGGTGCCGATCGAGACCTTCTGGGTGGCGGGCTTCAGCGACACCTTCGAGATCCACGTCTGTGAGGGTGCGCGCCAGGTCACGGTCCACGTCTTCCTCCCGCCGGTCGACGAGCAGGGCTCCCGCAACGCCACGCGCTCGAAGAGCTGGGCGGTCGACGGCACGGGTCCCGCGCCCCGGTCGAGCAGCGGCCGGGACCTCACCGCCGACTGACGCGCCGTCTCAGCGGCCACCGAGTGCCCTGGCTTGTTCGCACAAGCGCCGCATCCCGAGCCGGGATGTCTCCTCGACCACGCCACGGAGCAGGGCGGCGGTGGCTTCCGCGTCGCCGGCGCGCCCGCGTGCCCCGAGGAACCGCGCCTGCCAGTACCGAGTCCGGACCAGCAACGCGTGGCCGCGGATCTGGGTCTCGAGGGCTACCGCGGATTCGAAGCGATCCGACGACTCGTCCCATCGCTCGAGCACCGTCCCCAGCATCCCGAGGTAGCGGTCTGCGGCGCCGAGACAGGCAAGCCCGGTAAGCGCACTGAGGAGCCGGCCTTCGAACGGGGCGAGGAGCTCGGAAAGGATCGACGCGTGCTCCGGCGCGCCACAGGCGGCGGCCACCTCGGCCAACAGGGCGAGACTGGCCGCCCACGAGCTCGCGTGTACGCCGCGACGAAAGTCGTCGGCGAGCACGACATCGAGCTCGTGTGCCGCCGCGGTCTCGTCGTCGGCCTCGAGCAGCGCAAGCGCGAACATCGCCCGGACGTACAAGCTGTCGGGCTGCTCCTCGGCGATGAGCGCCATGGGCGCGGCGAGGATCGCGAGCCCACCCTGCTCGCGCGCCAGATAGAAGGACTGAACCTGGTGAAACCCTCCGACGGCGCGATATGAGCGCGCGTACCCGCGCATCTCGTTCCCGCGAGCCCGCACCTCGTCGAATCGTCCTTCGAGCAGCGCCCGCGTGGCCCGCCACTGCACCGCGTAGACCTTGGCCGGCAACCACCTCAGATCGTCACCGATCCGGGTGAGCCGGACGATGGTCGAAGAGAGCGCGTCGGCGTCGCCGAGGTCGAGATGGGCGCCGGCCAGGACACGCAGGCCGTACGCGGTCGCTGTCGCGGCCCGGCCGCCCGCGCTCTCGCCAAGGGCGACGAGCTCCTCGCCGATCGCCACCCGCTCCGCGACCCCCGGCGTTCCCTCGAGACTGAAGGCGCGCGCGTAGAGCGCGTCGGCCAGGGTCAGCGGGTCGCCGACGGTGCGCGCCAAGTTGAGCGCTTCGTCGGCCAACGCGCGGCCGTCGCGGCCGCGGAGCTGCTGCGACGCGTACTTGAACGCCTCGAGAGCGAGCAGTCGGGCTCGCAACGCCGGGAGGAGTTCGCCGAGCGCCGCGATCGCCTCGTCGAAGAGGCGCCCGACTTCGGCCGGATGCCCGGAGAACGCGGGCTCGACGAACACCGCGACGCCACGCGCGAACTGCTCGGGTGAACCCTCGGCGCGAGCCGCTTCGACCGCGTCCAGCGCGGCCTTGACCCCGGCCTGCTCGTCGACGTAGACGAGCGCGTCGGCCCGGTCGATGAGGAGCTCGACGCGCCGGCTGGCGTCGGGCGGACCGTGTTGGTCGAGGAAGCGGAGCGCGAGCTCGAAGGAGCTCGCCGCGTCCTCGAACGCGAGGTCGGCGACGGCGTCACGCCCGGCTCTCGTCGCGTACTCGATCGCCTTGGCAGCCGTGCCGAGAGCCACCGCCTGGGCGAAGTGGTGCGCGAGGGCCGCGGCCGGATACGTGGTGCCTCCCGCCACCTCCATCGCCGCGCCGACACGCGCGTGCAGCCGGGCGCGCTTAGCCGATCCCAGCTCGGCGTCGATGGTCTGGCGGATGAGGTCATGGGAGAACGCGTAGAGCGGGATCGGCCCGGGCTGCTCGCGGACGAGCCCCGCGCCGACGGCCAGGTCCAGAGAGTCGAGCACGTCCTCGATCGGTCGGCCGGCAGCTCGACCGAGCAGCGCGGCGTCGAACTCCAGCCCCACGACGGCGGCCACGTCGAGAACCTCTTCGACCGGACTCGGCAGCCGCCGCAGGCGACGCGCCACGACGTCGCGTACCCCCGCCGGCAGATCCAGCGCCGCGAGGTCGACCTCCCCGGTCCCGGTGGTCGCCACGGCAGACAGGGCCTCGGTCTCGATCAGGTGACGCAGCAGCTCCTCGAGGAAGAGTGGATTGCCGCCGGTCACGCGGTGCAGGGCCGCGGCGAACGGTGGCGTCACCTCGTGTCCCGCGATCCCTCGGAGCAGGGCCTCGCTCGCAGGCTCCGAGAGCCCGTCGAGCGCCACCCCCGTCACGACATCCTGACGTCGGAGGTCGGCCACCAGATCGGCGAGCGGGTGGCCGCGAGGAAGCTCACGGTCGCGGTAGCAGAGAACGACGAGGAGCGCGGCCGCCGGAGTTGCGCGCAGGACGTGCCGGAGTAGGAGCAGCGTGGGCTTGTCGGCCCAGTGCAGGTCGTCCAGGAGGAGCACGGTCGATCGGGTCGCGCAGATCCCCGCCAGCAACGTCGTGATGGCCTCGAACAACCGGTAGCGCTCGGCCTCGGGGTCGTGCCGCGCCGGGTGCGACGGCCCAGGGATCCGTCCGAGGAGCTCGGGGAAGATGCGGGCGAGGTCCTGCTCGAGGCCGTGCAGATGCTCGTGCAGGATCGATGGCGCCAGCATGCCGAGGTACGGACGAAGTGCTTCGACGAAGGGCTGGTATGGGACGATCACCTCCTCGTCGCATCGCCCGTAGAGCACCGCCCCGCCCTGTGCCGAGACGTCGCGCGCCAGCTCGGCTGCGAGTCGGGTCTTGCCCATGCCGGGTTCCCCGGCCACGAGCGCGACCTGCCGCGCACCGTCGCCGGCCGACTCCCAGGCCCGTCGGAGGCGATCGAGCTCCACGCCGCGCCCGACAAGCGTTTCGACGACGGGAGCGAACGAGGGTCCCGGGAGCCGCGCGCTCTCGGGAAACGCGTCGAGTGACTTCAAGGGCGGGAACCGGGCCGGCAGGCCGGCGATGGTCAGCTGGTACGCGTGCTCGGGCCGGGAGAGACCGCGGAGCCGATGCGCGCCCAGATCTTCGATTCCGAGATCGGCGGGCAGCGCGTCCCGAACTAGCTCGGCACTCACCTGCGACAGCACGACCTGGCCTCCGTGCGCGGTCGCCATCAGCCGCGCGGCGCGGTTGAGCGCGGGGCCGAAGTAGTCGCCGTCTCGCTCTTGGGCGCTGCCGGTGTGAATGCCGATCCGCACCCGCAGCGGCCCCGTCACCTCCCACGCCTCGGACGACAGGGCGCGGGCCGCAGCCACCGCCGCGTCAACGGCGTCGGGCGCGTTGGCGAACACCGCGTGGATCCCGTCGCCAGTCGACTTCACGACGTGGCCGGCATGGGACTCGACGGCCGCATGCAACAGCAAGTCGTGCCGGGCGAGGGCGTCGGGCATCGCCTCGGTGTGCTCCTCCCACAGGCTTGTCGAGCCCTCGAGGTCCGTGAAGAGGAACGTGACGGTCCCGGTGGGGAGTTCGGCCATCACCCTCCCAAGGGCGGTCGCGGAAATCATCGCCCGATCGCGGCGCGACCCAGACGCTAGACCTCGGGCGCGCCCAGAACCGACGGCGCGACTCGCCGGGCGCCACGAGATCGGCCTCGACGCGATCATCCGCCGATGCCGCGAGACCCTCGATCCCTGCGACGCGACCCAGCATCTCGTGCGCAGCCACGTCGTCACCCTCGGCGGCCGGTACCGGGACCGAGTCACCCGCACCCCGGCCGGGTGGCGCATCGCGCACCGCGAGCTCGAGTTCGTGTGGATTGCCGGTAACCCGGGCGTGCCGGGCTGAGGGCCGAGACGCGCCGGGACGGGTCGGCCAATTGACCGGTCAGTATGCTCCCGAGATGCCCGGTTCGCGTCTGCCCTGCCTCCACGTCACCCTGAAGATCCGCCCCGGACAGATCGCCCGCTTCAACGAGGTCATGGCCGAGATGGTCCCGGAGATGGAAGCGCGGGGCTGGAAGCTCCTCGGCGCGTGGTCGAACCTCATCGGGCGCCTCGACACCGTGGTCGACCTGTGGGAAGTCGAAGACGCCAACGCCGTGCGATCCACGCTGGTGGCCGCGGCCGGGCACCCCGACTTCCCCCGGTGGTACGAGACGCTCAGCGACGTGGTCCTCGAAGAGACGCTCCAGCTGATGCTCCCGCTCCCCTACATGCGCTGAGGAGACCCCCCATGGACTCGGCTCTCGTCGAGCGCCTCGAGGCCGAGATGGCCTACGAAGCGACACGCACCGCGCCTCCGCCGGGGTTCCCGGCGCTCGCCGACCTGCCGCTCACCCGCTACACCGACGAGAGGTTCTACGAGCTCGAGCGTGACCATCTCTGGTCGCGGGCGTGGCTGTTCGCGGTGCATGCGTCGGAGCTGCCCGAGCCGGGCGACTACCGGCTCATCGACATCGTGGGTGCGCCCCTGCTCGTCGTGCGGGGCGACGACGGCGAGATCCGTGCGTTCTTCAACTCCTGTCGACACCGCGGCGCGCCGGTCGTGCGCCAGGATGCCGGCAACGCGCGACTGCTCACCTGCCAGTACCACTCGTGGACGTATGACCTCGCCGGGAACCTCGTGCAGGTGCCCGACGAGTGCGACTTCGTCGGGCTCTGCCGCGAGGACCGCGGCCTCGTGCCCGTCCGTTGCGAAGCGTGGGGCGACTTCGTGTTCGTGAACCGCGACCCCGATGCCATCACGCTGCTCGAGTGGCTCGCGCCGATCCCGGACGAGCTTCCCGAGCTCGTGCAACAGCCGTGGCGCTGCATCGGCCGCACCGAGTCGATCATCGCGTGCAACTGGAAGGTCACCGCCGAGGCGTTCCTCGAGGTGTACCACCTGCGCACGATCCATCCCAAGACCGTGAACAAGCTCCTCGATCACAAAGCGTCGACCATGGGGCTCCTTGCGAACGGGCACACCCGCATGGTGACGAAGTTGCGGGACGCGGTGATCGAGCAGGGCGGAATCTCCCTGGGCCTCCCGACCTCGCCGGAGATGGGTGAGATCTTCCGCACCACCAACACGGCCTACGGCCTGTTCCCGAACCTCATCGCTCCCATCGACGTGGTCGGCTTCCCCATGCTCGTGTTCTGGCCGATCGACATCCGCACCACTCGCCTCGAGCTGGTGTGGCTCGCGTGCGACTGGGGCGACGGCGAGCGCCCGGCCGCGTGGGACGCGCTCCTCGCCGGCTTCACAGCGGTGATGGAGGAGGATGAGCGCAACATGGCGCCGATCCAGCGTTCCATCGAGGCCGCCGCGCACGGCGGTGTGCCGCTCAACTACCAGGAGCGACGCATCCAGCACTTCCATGCCTGGATCGACCGCCACATCGGCGTCGAGCGCATCCCGGAGGAGCTGCGCGTCCCCGACACGCTCGCCGACCTGGTCGAGCGCTGAGATGCCGGGCACCGAGATGCGGGCACCGCTGGAAGTCGGGATCTGTGTTGTCGACCTCGACCGGATGGTCGAGTTCTACGTCGCCGGGCTCGGCTGCACCGAGCAGATGCGATTCCCGATCCCGACCATGGTCGCGGCCCCCACCGGCATGGGGCCCGACGGCTTCGAAATGGCCTGGCTCCAGACCC
>JALHSW010000523.1 GCA_022865365.1 Acidimicrobiia bacterium
CACCACGACGCGCACGCCTGCGATCGGGCGCTCCTTCCCGCCCGTACGGTCGAAGAGCCGGGCGTTGATCGCCTCGACGCCGGTCTGGGCGCTCGCAGGCGTGTCGCTCGCGGCGACGGCGAGCGTCGCCAGCGCCGTCAGGGCGACTGCGGCGAGCACGAGCGAAGCGGCCACGCGTCGCCGTGTCTCCCCCCGAACCCGCATCACGCTTCGCCCCCCCTCGAACCTGCGGCGCAGGCTAGCGCCGAGCGTTGGCGGCAGCCCGCGCCCGCAGCTCGAACTTGAGCACCTTGCCGCTCGCGTTCAGTGGGAGTGCGTCGACGACCTCGACCCGCCTCGGCACCTTGTAGTTCGCCATCTCCTCCCGAGCCCACGCGATGAGCTCGTCGGGATCCACCGTGGCGCCCGGGCGCGGAACGACGAACGCCATCCCGACCTCACCCATGCGGTCGTCGGGGACGCCGATGACCGCGGCCAGTGCGAGCGCCTCGTTTCGCAACAGCAAGTTCTCGATCTCGGCCGGATAGGCGTTGAATCCCCCGACGATGAACATGTCCTTCTTGCGGTCGGTGATCTTGACGTAGCCCCGGTCGTCCATCACGCCGATGTCGCCGGTGTGGAGCCAACCGTCAGGATCGATCGCGGCCGCGGTCTCCTCGGGTTCCTCGAAGTAGCCCTGCATCACGTGATACCCCCGGGTCACGACCTCACCCGGTTGACCGCGCTCCACCTCGCGGCCCGCGTCGTCGACGACCTGCAGCTCGGTGTCGGGGATCGCACGCCCCGACCAGTTGGCGATCGTGTCGGGTTCGTCATCGTGACGGCACATCGCCGTCGTCCCCGTGCTCTCGGTGAGCCCGTAGCCGGTGATGATCGTCTCGAAGGTCATCTCGTCGCGCAGCCGCTCGATGAGCCGGACCGGCACTGCCGCAGCGCCGGTGACGGTGAGACGCAGCGACGACAGGTCGTACCGGGCCCGGTCGGGAAAGTCGAGGATGCCCTGGAGGAGTGTCGGAGGGCCGGGCAGCACCGTGATCCGCTCCTTGGCCACCATCTCGAGCACCTTGGGGACGTCGAACACGGCCAGCGGCACGATCGTGGCCCCGCGCAGCACGCACGACATCCAGCCGGCCTTGTACCCGAACGTGTGGAAGAACGGGTTCACAATCAGGTACCGGTCACCTTCGCGGAGACCGATGACGTCGGTCCACGCTTCGTAGACCGTGAGCGACTGCCCGTGCGTGACCATCACGCCCTTGGGGCGACCGGTGGTCCCCGACGTGAAGATGATGTCCGAGAGGTCGTCGGCCGAGACGGCGTCGATCCGGGCGTTCGCCTCTTGCTCACCGACACGCTCACCGGCCGCCAGGTAGTCGGACACGCTGCTCGCCCCGTCGGGGACGTTCCCACGCAACACCACGATCCGATCGAGATCGGGGAGATCGACGCCCGAGTCGCGCAGCAGGGCGACATAGTCGGCGTCGAGGAAGTCCGTCACGGTGAAGAGCATCCGGGCTCGGGACTTGCCGAGCACGTACGCGGCTTCGGCTCCCTTGAACCGCGTGTTGATCGGCACGAGGACGCCGCCCGCCCCCAGGATCCCGAGCGCCGCGCCGATCCACTGATGGATGTTCGGTGCCCAGATCGCCGCCCGGTCCCCCGGCTGCAGCCCTACCGCGATCGCGCCGCGGGTGGATGCGACCATCACGGCCTCGAGGTCGCGAAAATCGAGCCGGAGCGCGCCGCCGTCGTCGACGATCGCTTCTCGCTCACCGAAGTCACGCGCGGCCCGGCGCACCAGCCCCGGGATGCTCACCCAATCGTCCGGTCCGCTCTGAGGCCCCACTGAACGCGGAGGCTATCTGCCAGACATCAGGCCGTCCGGCAAACGGGCCGGTAGCGTGGCGCCGCATGCCCATCGACCCCGACGCCGCTGCCGTGATCAAGTTGCTCGAGCAGTACTTTCCTGCCGTCGACGAGGTCGACTCGGCCACGGAATCTCGTGAGATCCAGCGCAACATGCCGAGGCCCCCTGTCGTCGACGAGGTGGCCTCGGTCGAGGACCGCACGATCCCCGGCCCCGCGGACGAGATCCCGGTCCGGATCTACCGGCCCGCCACGCCGGCCACGGCCGGCACCGACGCACCCGGCGTGGTGTTCTTCCACGGCGGCGGC
Source organism: Acidimicrobiia bacterium (assembly GCA_022865365.1). Classification (GTDB taxonomy): domain Bacteria; phylum Actinomycetota; class Acidimicrobiia; order IMCC26256; family PALSA-555; genus JALHSW01. The sequence continues at coordinate 2,176 of JALHSW010000523.1, forward strand.
TGGACGATCTGCGACCTCGACACCCACGACGGTGCGTGCCGGCGCCTCGCGAACAGCGTCGGTGCCGTGGTGGTTTCCGTCGACTACCGCCTCGCCCCCGAGCACAAGTACCCCGCGGCCGCCGACGACGCGTACGCGGCGACTGCCTGGGTCGCCGACCATGCCTCCGAGCTCGGCGTCGATCCCGCGCGCCTCGCGGTCGCGGGCGACAGCGCCGGCGGCAACCTGGCTGCGGTCGTCGCGCTCATGGCCCGGGACCAGGATGGGCCCGCTCTCGCGTTCCAACTGCTCGTCTACCCCGTCATCGACTCCTCGGCGGCGCGCAATGACCGCCCATCGAGGTCCGAGAACGCGGTCGGGTACTTCCTCACGCTCTCGCAGATGGAGTGGTACCGCGCCCAGTACCTGCCCGAAGAGGCGGCCGGTGAGGACCCGCGTGCATCGCCCCACCTCGCCGAGTCACTCGTCGGGCTCCCGCCCGCGTGCATCGTCACCGCCGAGATGGATCTGCTGCGCGACGAGGGCGAGCACTACGGACGCGCCATGGAAGCCGCCGGTGTCGACGTCACCATCTCTCGCACCCCCGGCATGTTCCACGGCTTCTTCAACATGGACGCCATGCTCGAAGGCGCCAAGAACGCGCAGCGGGTCGCGTTCGACGCCATGCGAGCGACACTCGACGACCGGGAGAGGTAGGGAGACCCAGTGGCTTCGATCGTTCCCGACGGACAGCTCGTCTATGGGATGCAGCTCCAGGTCCAGGCGAAGTCGAAGACGTTCGTCGAGGAGTGGGAGGCCGACGCGGGAGCCGATGAGCTCCGTGCCATCGTGCAGAAGGCCGACGCCACCGGCTTCTTCTACGTCGCGGTCTGCGATCATCTCGCGGTCACCAAGCCCATGGACGAGTTCATGCGCACCACCTGGTACGACACCGTCGCGACGTTGGGCTGGATCGCCGGGCTCACCGAGCGGGTGCGGATCATGTCGCACGTCTACGTGATGAGCTACCGCCATCCGCTGCACACCGCGAAGTCGTTCATGACCCTCGACGAGCTCTCGGGCGGACGCGCGATCCTCGGCGTCGGCGCAGGGCACCTCGAGGGTGAGTTCGGTCTGCTCGGCTTCGACTTCGCCGAGCGGGGCCGGGTCACCGACGCGGCAATCGACGTCGTCCGCGAGGCGTTGGCCAACGAGTACCCCGACATCGAGACGCCATACTGGGGCCATCTCTCCGACGGCGGCATGGCCCCGCGCCCGCGCCAGACACCCCTGCCCATCTGGGTCGGCGGCTCGTCGAAGCCCGCTCTGCGCCGGGCGGCCGAGCGGGGCGACGGCTGGTTGCCC
>JALHSW010000524.1 GCA_022865365.1 Acidimicrobiia bacterium
AGAGCGCCCGGAACCGCTTCGCCGGGCTCGTGACCCGGGTCGTGCGCGACAAGATCGTCGCCCAGGTCGAGATCCAGGCCGGCCCGTACCGCATCGTCTCGCTGATGACGCGCGAGGCCGCCGACGAGCTCGGGCTCGAGCCCGGCGTCATCGCAGTCGCCGCGGTGAAGTCGACCAACGTCGTGGTCGAGGTCCCCGAATGAGACACACTCCACTCGCGGCTGTCGGCCTCGGCCTGTCCGTCCTCGGCCTGTCCGGACTCGGCCTGTCCGGACTCGGCCTGTCGGTGTTCGCACCAAATGCCGGCGCGGAGCAGCTCACGGCAGGCGCGAGCGGCTCGATCACGGTCTTTGCCGCGTCGTCGCTCACCGATGCCTTCACGAAGCTCGGCCGTGACTTCCAACGCAGCCATCCTGACACCACGATCTCGTTCAGCTTCAACGCATCGTCGGCCCTCGCGACACAGATCGACGAGGGGGCTCCGGTCGACGTGTTCGCATCCGCCGACGCCACCAACATGAAGAAGGTCGTCGATGCGGGGGCGATCGGTGGAAGGCCCGTCGTCTTCGCCCGCAATCGCCTCGAGATCGCGGTCGAGCCCGGGAACCCACTCGAGATCCACTCTCTCGCCGACACCGTGAAGTCAGACGTCACGCTGGTGCTCTGTGCCGCGGTGGTCCCGTGCGGCAGGTACGCACTCGACAGCTACGCGAAAGCCGGCGTGCAGGTGCGGGAAGTCCCCACCGCGGAGAACGCCAAGGCGACGCTCGCCAAGGTTGCGCTCGGCGAAGCGGATGCCGCGGTCGTCTACGTCACCGACGTCGCAGCGGCGAAGAACGACGCCGATGGCGTCGCGATCCCCGAGCGCGAGAACGTCGTCGCCGCATACCCGATCGGCGTCGTGAAGGACACGCAGAACCGCGCGCTCGCGCGAGCGTTCTCCGACTACGTCACTTCGTCGCGCGGCCGGCGCACACTGCGACATTTCGCCTTCCTCGCCCCGTGACCGCCGCCACCGCGCCCCGGCGGCGTGAAGTTCGCACCACCCGCCCACCGATGATCGCGATCGTCGTCGCGGCGGTCGCGATCGCCTTCTTTGCCGCCCCACTCGTCGGCCTGCTCCTTCGGGCGCCGTGGGGCAGCCTGTGGGACGAGCTGAGCGCGCCGGAGACCGTCGAGGCCCTCAAGCTGTCGCTCATCTGCTCGCTCGCGGCGACGGTGCTCTCGGTCGTGTTCGGCGTGCCGCTCGCCTGGGTGCTGGCTCGCCAGCAATTCCCCGGCCGTCGTCTCGCGCGAGCGCTCGTCACGCTCCCGATGGTGCTGCCGCCCGTCGTCGGAGGCGTGGCGCTCTTCCTCGCCTTCGGTCGGCGCGGCTTCATCGGACAGGAGCTCGACGACTGGTTCGGCTTCACCCTCCCCTACACCACGCTCGGCGTGATCGTGGCCGAGACCTTCGTCGCGGTGCCGTTCTTCGTCATCACGGTCGAGGCCGCATTGCGCTCGGTGGATCGACGCTACGAGGAAGCCGCGACGACCCTCGGCAGCGGACGCATCACGACGTTCCGCCGCGTGACGCTGCCGCTCATCGCACCGTCCCTCGTGGCCGGTGCCGCGCTCAGCTGGGCACGAGCACTCGGGGAGTTCGGCGCGACGATCACCTTCGCGGGGAATCTCCCGGGCAAGACCCAGACCATGCCGCTCGCGATCTTCCTCGAGTTCGAGAACGGCAACACCGACGGAGCGATCGCGCTGAGCCTCGTCCTCGTGCTCGTCTCGATGGCCGTGCTCGTGGGGCTCCGTGACCGGTGGCTGCGCACGTGATGCTCGACGCCGTCCTCGACGTGCGGCTCGGGCGCCTCCACCTCGACGCCGTCACGATCCAGGCCTCCGCCGGCACGACAATCGCGATCGTCGGCCCGAACGGGGCCGGCAAGACCACTGTGCTGCGCGTCCTCGCCGGCTTGGTGCCGCTCGAGCGCGGTCACGTCACGCTCGACGGCACGGTGCTCGACGGCCCCGGAGTCGGAGCGTGGCTCGAGCCAGAAGCTCGACCGGTCGGGTTCGTGTTCCAGGATCTGCTCCTCTTCCCACATCTCAGCGTGCTCGAGAACGTGGCCTTCGGACCCCGATCCCGCGGGGTGCGACGCCCGGAAGCTCGTCGGAGAGCAGGCGGGTGGCTCGAGCGCCTCGGGATCGACGGGTTTGGCGTCGAACGGCCCGGCGCCCTGTCGGGCGGTCAGGCCCAGCGGGTGGCACTCGCCCGGGCACTCGCGACCGACCCGCGCCTGCTGCTGCTCGACGAGCCGCTGTCGGCCCTCGATGCCGGGACGCGGCCGTCGGTCCGGCGCGACCTCGCCCGCCACCTCGACACGTTCGCGGGCGTCGCCGTCGTGGTGACCCACGACCCCCTGGAGGCGATGGCGCTCGCCGACCGGATCGTGGTGCTCGAGGACGGTCGCGTGACCCAGGTCGGCGACTCGGCCGAGCTCCGGGAACGGCCGCGCTCGGCGTACGTCGCCGAGTTCGTCGGCGTGAACCTCTATCGCGGCACGGCCGACGGCGACGGCGTGGTGCTCGCCAACGGCGCGCGCGTCGTCGGAGGCGACGGATCGGTGCGCGGCGATGCACTGGCGGTCGTGCACCCTCGGGCCGTAGCCCTGCACCGCTCCCGCCCCGATGGCACCCCGCGCAACGTGTGGGCCGGCAAGATCCGCCACGTCGACCCCGAGGGTGAACGGGTCCGGGTGCACGTCGACGCCGCGGTGCCGGTCACCGCCGAGGTGACCGCGTCGTCCCTCGCCGAGCTCGGCCTCGACGAGGGCACGCCCGTGTGGGCGAGCGTAAAGGCGACCGAGGTCGCGGTGTTCGAGGCCTGAGCTACGGACCCGTCGTCGACGTGGTCGTGGTCGCCGGCGGGAAGTTGCCGGTCACCTGGATCTGCTTCGTCGCCTTCTGGTTGTTCGCGCCGTTCGCAGCCAGGTAGTAGGTGTGCTGGGTCGGGCCCGGTCCGCCACCGCACGCGAACGGAACCTGCTGCTGGCTCGAGGGTCCGTATGTTCCGTAGGGCCCGTTAGGGTTGTCGATGCTGATCGTGACGCTCTGCGCGTTCTGCGTCGTCCACGTCAGCACGATGTTCGAGGTCCCCGGGCAGCTCACCGGGTTCTGACTCACCGTGAACTGGTTGACCTGGGGACCCTGCGGGGTCGTGGCCGCCGTCGTCGTGGCCGCCGACGAGGATGCCGTCGTGCTGCTGCTCGTCGAGGAGCTCGAGCTGCTTGTCGACGAGCTCGCCGTCTCGTCGTCGCCACCACCGCTCGCGAGCAGCGCGATGATCACCCCGACGATCAGGCCGAGGACCAGCACACCACCGGCGATGAGCCAGAGCTTGCGCCGATCCTCGTCGTCGTCATCGGGACCGACGGGGCCCCCCGGGTCGCCCGGACCACCGGTGCCGCCGCCGTATCCCGGCTGCACCGGAATGGTGGCGTCGCCACCGCCCGGCGTGACCGGCACCGTCGGGTCGCCGCCCGGCGGTGGTCCGGACTGGGGGACCGGCATGGTGGGATCGGGATTCTGCGGGATGCTCATGAGGGTCCCCTCGGCGTGCGTTCGGCGGCGTGCGTTCGGCGGCGTGCGATCGTCGGAGTGATCTCGGTGCGTGAGGCGTTCGGCTCAGGCGGGACGGTAGCGGACGGGGCGCCGACGCGCGCGGAAGGCCGGGCGCGACGACGCCCGCCGGGGTGGACCGGCGGGCGTCGTCAGGTCGAGCCGTCAGGCAGAGGCCCAGGCGCCGTCTTTCAGCCGGAGGTCTGGAACCGCCTGGGGACGGTGTTCACGAAACGCTGTGCGAACGCAGGCACGCGCTCCTTGACCTTCGCCGCTCGGGCCTCGTCGACCTTGCCGTCGGTGACGGCCTGGGCGATGCGATCGTTGAGCGCCTGCACAACTGCCTCCACGACGGAATCCGCCGAGATGCCCTCGGATTCGGCGAGTGCGCCGACCGTCTGGCCGCCCTTCACCGCGTCCTTGAGCTCGGTGACCTCGACGCCGATCGTGGACGCCGCGGCCGCAGCCGCGACCTTGATCGCCTCGCGGCGGGCACCCCGGTGGGTGCCCTTGTTCTGGGTCTGGTTCTGCTCTTGTCCGGCCGGCTGATCACTCGACGCCGTTCCGGGGTCGTTCTCCGCGGCGAACGCTGTGCCGGCTGCACCGAGGGTGAGCAGGCCTGCGGCCGTGACTGTGGCAAGGAACTTCTTCATCGGGATCTGGTTCATGGGGGTTTCCTCTCGTGTTCGGGGTTCGTGCCCTAGACAACGCCACGCGTGTGATCGATCGGTGAAGCCCCCGCCAGCCTCGGACCAAGCCGGCATCCCCGGCTTCGCCTTCTCGAAGAGGGGGAACAGCTGAGGCCGGGGCAGGCTCCAGGCCCGCCGTCGGCCAGAATGCCCGGGCCATGACGGACCATGACGACGCCGCCCGCTACGCCACCGAGGCCGGTGCGCTCCTCCTCGAGCTGCGCAACCGGGCGACCACCGACGAGTGGGCACGGTGGTCCCTGGGCGACGCCGGCGACATGCTCGCGAACCGCCGCCTGCTCGAGCTGCTCGCGGCCGAGCACGCCGATGACCGCGTGCTGTCGGAGGAGTCGGCCGACGATCCCCGACGACTCGACGCGGAGCGGGTCTGGATCATCGATCCGCTCGACGGGACCCGCGAGTTCACCGAACCGGGTCGCTCCGACTGGGCCGTGCACGTGGCGCTCTGGGCGCGAGGCGTTGGATTGATCGCGGGTGCCGTCGCGCTGCCGGCCCAGGACCGCGTGCTGTGCACCGGGGCGCCGTCGGGGATACCGGCCGTCGTCGGGCGCGGTCTGCGTGTCGTCGTGAGTCGCTCACGACCGCCCGCCGCGGCGCGGCGCGTCGCGGCGGCACTTGATGCCGAGTTGGTCGGCATGGGTTCTGCGGGAGCGAAGGCCATGGAGGTCGTCGACGGTGAGGTCGACGCGTATGTGCACGCGGGCGGCCAGTACGAATGGGATTCGGCCGCGCCCGCTGCCGTCGCCGCCGCGTCGGGGTTCCACGTGTCGCGCGTCGACGGGGCACCCCTCGTCTACAACCGTCGCGACCCCTGGCTGCCCGACTTCGTCGTCTGTCGCCCCGAGCTCTCCGAGGCGGTGCTCGCGGCCGCAGCGTCGTAAGCGCGACCTTCGACCTCGTCGCGGCAGCGGCCGCCGGCGTTAGGCGGAGGG
>JALHSW010000525.1 GCA_022865365.1 Acidimicrobiia bacterium
ACCCCCGCACCACCCCCACCGCGTCGCGCAGAGCACCGAAGCCCACACCACTGCTGGTGCCGTTGCCGTGCTGCGACGCTCGAGGCGACCTCGTCGTGGACACGCGCAACTCCCGTCGGACTGGCTCACCCCACGACACGAGAAAGCGACACGCGGCAGCAAGCGACACGAACGGCGGAAGGGAGGAGAGGGGGGCTTCCACGACCCCGGCCAACAACCACACCCTACACGAACATATGTTCGCTGTCAAGGTGCTTCCCGTGCCTTCGTTGCGGAAGGCTCCCCCGGGTCAGAGCCGGTTCGACCGGCCGCGCCCCCGCGGCGACAAGGCCACTGCGAGGCAATCCCCATTCGGACGCGTAGACCCCGTACGGCCGCTCTGCGACGCGGGCACGGCTCAGCCCGTCACTCAGGCCGTAGCGCCGACCGGTTGCCCGTCGACGATCTGATCGAGGTACTCGGACAGGCCGTAGCCCACGCGGCCGTCGTCGTCGCGCCACTCGGTCATCCCTTCGGAGATCCGGGTGACGAGCTGCTCGCCGTCGGGCGTCGTGCGGCGGTTCCGCAGCGGGATCAGCGACAGCACCTTCCCGTCGATGACGTGCTCGGCGTCCTTGGTGCGTGCGACCGCGTGGATGCGGTCGTGGTACGTGTCGTCGGTGCGCCACTCCGTGTCGATCTGTATGTCGACCAATGGCTCGTATACACCGTCGGCCAGCCACACGCCGCCGACGTGGCGGGCGCCGTCGCGCCGGGTGACGATCGAGAGGACGAACCCGCCGTCGTCGCCGAAGTTGCCGGTGAGCCAGCGGTACCACCACGGGGACTGCCAGAAGCGCGGCCCCCACGAGTGGTCACGCAGGCCCACCCCATCGACGACCCATTCGTCGTCGCCGACGCGCATCGTGCCCCGCGCACCGACATGCTGCTCGTAGTGCCCGCGGGCGAAGCCCTCATCGGCCTTCTGCGTGATGGGCGTGCCGTCGTCGTTCACCGGCTCTCCACCGAGCATCGGCGAGAGTCCGCGGTACTCGAGCTTGACCGCGCAGTCGGCCCAGGGGTTCTCGGTGAACGCGCGCCGAGGGTCGGCCATCTCGAGCGGCCGCTCGAGGATGCAGATCTTCCCCTGGTACGAGGCGCGCAGATGCTCGAACGGCTCGACCACCTCGAAGCGCATGCCACCCGCGTCGAAAGCTTCGTTGTGCGTGATCTCGGGCCGGTGATAGGTGAAGGCGACGCGTCCATCGGGGAGGTAGAGACACGTCGTCATCTCGGCGTAGCCCTCGTTCGCCCGGTTGCCGAGGCGCAGGAACCCGCCGATCCGCTCGCCCGGGTCATAGACGTTGAAGTACATGCTCTCGTTGAAGTTGGTCGCTTCTTCCAACGGGTGCATCAGCTCATCGGACGGTTCCAGGCGTAGGCGCATGTCGCGACACTAGGTTCTCTGGCTGTTCGCGAGAAATGCTCCACGAGACGAGCCGGAAGAGGAGGGCGTGTGTCGGGACCGCTGTCGGGAGTGAAGGTCGTCGAGCTCGTGGGGATCGGGCCGGGCCCGTTCGGCGCGATGCTGCTGGCCGACCTGGGGGCCGACGTGGTGCGGGTGCACCGGGCCCAGTCCGTCGAACGGGGCTTCGATCCTGGCGGCCTGCCGATCCTGGACCGCAACCGCCGGTCCATCGGCGTCGACCTGAAGAGGCCTGAGGGTGTCGAGACGGTGCTCCGCCTCGTGGAGAGCGCCGACGCCCTCCTCGAGGGGTACCGCCCCGGCGTCACCGAGCGCCTCGGCGTCGGACCCGACGCGTGCCTCGCTCGCAACCCGAAGCTCGTCTACGGCCGCATGACCGGCTGGGGTCAGGACGGCCCGATGGCCAGCGCGGCGGGTCACGACATCAACTACATCGCGCTCGCCGGCGCCCTGGCCCACTTCGGACGGGCCGGCGAGAAACCCACGCCGCCCCTCAACCTCATCGGCGACTTCGGCGGCGGCGGAATGCTCCTCGCGTTCGGCGTCGTCTGCGCGGTCCTCGAGGCGCGCACGTCGGGCAAGGGCCAGGTGGTGGACGCGGCGATGGTCGACGGCGCAGCCACGTTGATGGCATTCGCGTGGGGCATGAAGGCCGTCGGCGCGTTCCGAGAGGAGCGGGGCACGAACCTGCTCGACAGCGGCGCGCCTCAGTACGACACCTACGAGACATCCGACGGCAAGTTCATCGCGCTCGGTGCGCTCGAAGAGCAGTTCTACGCGGAGTTCCTCGAGAAGACCGGGCTGGCGGGCGAAGGTCTTCCCGCGGTCACCGACCAGGGCTCGTGGCCGGCGCTGCGGGAGCGCTTCACCGAGCTGTTCAAGTCGAAGACGCGCGACGAGTGGTGCGACCTCCTCGAGGGCAGCGACGCGTGCTTTGCGCCCGTGCTCCCGATGAGCGAAGCGGCGAAGCATCCCCACATCAAGGAGCGCGGCACGATCGTCGAGTTCGAGGGCCTGCTCCAGCCGGCGCCCGCACCGCGCTTCTCGCGCACGCAGGCCGAAATCCGCTCGGCCGCCCCGAAGCCGGGGGAGCACACTGACGAGGTGCTGACCGAGTGGGGCTTTGGCGTCGCCGATGTCGCCAAGCTGCGCGACATCGGCGCGATTCGCTAGTGCCGTATCAGGGCACCACCAACCCGTCAGGACGTCCCCATGACTGAGTTCGGGAAGAGCACGACCACGGATGAGGTCCTCGAAGGCATCGACCTGAGCGGTCGTCGCGTGGTCATCACCGGCGCCGCGAGCGGGTTGGGTCGCGAGAGCGCCCGAACCCTCGCCGCCCACGGCGCGTCGGTCACCGTGCTGGCTCGTAGCGCGAAGCGGGCCGCCGGCGCGGTGGCCGAGATCGAGGGACTCGTTCCCGGCGCCGAAGTGGAGCCCGGGGTGGTCGACCTGGCGGACCTCTCCACGGTGCGCTCGTTCGCCGAGGGCTATCTGGCGACCCATGAAGCGGTGGATGTGCTCATCAACAATGCCGGGGTCATGGCTTGTCCGTTCGGTCGAACGGTGGACGGATTCGAGACCCAGTTCGGGACGAACCACCTCGGCCATTTCTTGCTCACCGCCCTGTTGGCGCCGGCGCTGCTGCGGGGTACGTCACCGCGGGTCGTGACGCTGACGTCGGCAGGCCACTCGCGCAGCGACGTCGATCTCGCAGACCCGAACTTCGACTCGACCGAATACTCACCGTGGATCGCCTACGGGCGGTCGAAGACGGCGAATGCCCTGTTCGCTCGTGAGCTCGCTCGACGCGCCGGATCGCGTGGGCTGCTGTCGTTCTCGGTGCATCCCGGCGGCATCTTCACCGACCTCGGCCGGCATCTCAACGAGGAGCTGATGAACGAGATGGCCACGTTCGCCAAGGCGCGCGCGGCCGCGTCCGCGCCAGAAGGCGATCACCCGACGGGTGATGACGCGGCCTCATTCGGATTCGAGTGGAAGTCGATCGAAGCGGGCGCGGCCACTCAGGTGTGGGCGGCGACTGCCCCCGAGCTCGCCGCCCACAACGGCGCGTATCTGGCGGACTGCGGGTTGGGAGTGCTCGGCGGGGACCCCGGGGTGAATGGGTTTCTCCCGTACCTGCTTGACGACAACCACGCGGCCGCCCTGTGGGACCTCAGCGAGACCCTGGTTGGCTCGACCTTCGAGCTGTAGCCAGCGCATCTCGGCGCAGCAGCGCGGCCTTGGCGCCGACCATGCACCCGCGGTTCCCCCGACCCCGCACGACGTGCCCGTGCGGGGCCGGGACGGGGGACGTCACTGGCCGCACACGAGCCCGAGCCGCTTGCCGATCTTGTTGACCTTCGCGAACTGAGCGTCGTTCTCGGGGCCCGGATTGGTCCGCATGCCGGCCACCGCGTCGTACCCAAGAACCACCAACTTCTTGACGTCCTTCTTCAGGGCCTTGGGCTCGTTGAGCGCGTCGATCGACGCGATCGTCTGCTCGATTGCCGGGACCGCCTGCTCGGTAAACGCGGCTAGCTGTTCCGCGGTGGGCTGGTCGTTCGGGCCCAGACCGGCAAAGGCCACGCTCGAGAGCGCGTTCATCTCCTTGTTGTTTTGCTTGCAGAAGACGTTGGCCTGCTTGCGCCACTGCTGTTCCGAGAGCGGCTTGGCGAACGCAACGCTCGTGCTGAGCACCACGGCTGCGACGACCACCCCGGCAACCAACAACTTGAATCGGTTCATCACGCATTTCCCTTCTGCCGACCTCATCGGCACAACGCACCTGCGTGCGTCGCCTCGATCCAATATGTCGATTCGCCAGAGCAACAAGTAGAGGAAAAGGTCCCGACTGTCCGAGAGCCGACGCCGCCAGCCAATCGCTTTAGCCGCGTCCTAGTTGGCTCGCGCGACCCCGGTGAACAGATCTGGCGCGACGTCGCGGAGCCGGCCGAGCCGCTCGTCGAGTGTGGACGAGTCGGGCGCGGTGACGGTGATGTGTCCGACCTTGCGACCCGGGCGCGGCACCTTGGCGTAGTCGTGGAGGTGCACACCGGGGATGGCGAGCAGCGAGCCCGGTGTCGGCACGGCACCGATGCAGTTCACCATCGCCGTCGGCCCCCGCGGCTCGGTCGATCCCAGTGGCATCCCCAGGATCGCGCGGATGTGATTCTCGAACTGGCTGCACTCCGCGCCTTCGATGGTCCAGTGGCCCGAGTTGTGCACCCGGGGCGCGAGTTCGTTCGCGAGCAGCCGGCCGTCGTGTTCGAACAGCTCGACCGCGAGCACCCCGACGTACCCGAGCTCGTCGAGCAGTCGGTGCGCGATCGCCGCACCGTCGGCCTGCAGCGCGGGGGTGAGACCGGGCGCAGGGGCGCGGCTCACCCGCAGGATCCCGTCGACATGGGTGTTCTCGACGAGCGGATAGCACGCGGTCGTGCCGTCGAGCCCTCGTACCGCCAGCACCGAGACCTCGCGGCTGAAGGGCACCAGCGATTCCAGGATGAGGGGAACCCCGCCGAGCGCCTCCCATCCGTCGTCGACGTCGCGGGGTGAGCGCAGCACCTGCTGACCCTTCCCGTCGTAGCCGCCGCGTCGGGTCTTGAGCACGGCGGGCATCCCGATCGACTCGACCGCGTCGTCGAGCTCGGCGCGGTCGTCGACCCCCGCGAATGCGGCGACGTCGATCCCGAGGGCCAGGAACAATGCCTTCTCGAGGAGCCGGTCCTGCGCGACCTCGAGGGCGCGCGGTCCCGGCCGCATCGGATGCTGTCGCTCCACGAAGCGCGCCGCGTCGGCCGGTACGCCTTCCCACTCGAAGGTGACCACGGTGGCGTCACGGACGGTCTCGCCGAGGGCGTGCTCGTCGCCGAGCGCCCCCACGACGAGCGGCCCGACCGCGCGTGCCGGCGCATCCGGGGTGGGGTCGAGGAAGCGGAATCGGAACCCGAGGGGGAGTCCAGCCAGCCCGAGCATGCGGCCGAGCTGGCCGCCTCCGAGTACCGCGACCAGGGGCGGGGGGACGAGGGGCGCGGGCAACGGGGTAGGGGCAGACGCAGGCGTGCGGTCGGGCGCGTCGCTCACTCCCGCAGGTCTAGTGCAGAACGTGGCCAAACGATGTCGCCCGAGACGACGCGGGCCAGTATCCTGGGCCCCGCGACAGCGTCGTCGCCCCACGTCGAGTCCAACCAACCGTCACCCGGTTCCAACAGTCGCCGGTCCAACAGTCGGTCGGTGCTCCGGGTCGCAGGCGACGCGCGGTGCGCGCTCTCGCCTCGATCGCGGTGCACGGCCGTGCCAACGAGGAGCGTCAGTGTCACAGCGCCACGAGATGCGTCGCCAGCGTCTCGAGATCGACGCGTGCGGAATCGGCTTCGTCGCCGACGAGGGCGGGCGCCCTGCGCGCGCGATCGTCGAGCTCGCACTGACGGGACTCGCCTGCGTGCGTCATCGTGGCGCGGTCGCCGCCGACGGCCTGTCCGGTGACGGTGCCGGCCTGCTGGTGCCCCTCCCGCGGGAGTTCTTCGCCCGGGTGGGCGCCGCCGAGCTCGGTCGCCCGATCGACCTCGACCGCCTTGGCGTCGCGTTCGCGTACTTCGACCTCGAAGACGCCGCGGCCCGCACCACCGCGCAGGACGCCGTCGCGACTGCCTGCGCAGCCGAGGGTCTCGAGCTCGTCGGGTGGCGCACAGTTCCGATCGACGAAGCAGAGATCGGGGGAGCGGCGCGCGAGGACCTCCCCGCGATGTTGCAGGCGCTCATGCTGCGACCGGTCGATGTCGCCGTCGAGGAGGCGGAGCGTCGCGCGCTGCGCGTTCGCCGACGGGCGGAAGCGATCTGTCGCGCGGCCGGGGTGCGTCACTACTTCGCCAGCTGCTCCTTCACGTTGATCACGTACAAGGCGCTGGTCATCAGCGATCGCCTCCCCGGGTTCTTCCCCGACCTCGACGCCGACGACTTCGTCGCGCCGCACGCCGTGTTCCACAGTCGCTTCTCCACCAACACTTCGCCGGCGTGGGAGCGGGCCCAACCGTTCTGGTACCTGTGCCACAACGGTGAGATCAACACGATCCAGGGCAACGAGCACCGGATGCGCGCCCGGGGCGTGCTCGGCACCGAAGCGGTCGGGCTCGGACCCGAAGAGCTGTTCCGCCCCGTCCTCGAAGAGCGCGACTCCGACTCCGGCAAGCTCGATGCCGCGTTCGAGCTCCTGCTGCGGGGCGGACGCGACGCGCGTCATGTCGCCTCGATGCTCGTGCCCGAAGCATGGGAGGGCAGCCGAGACCTCGACCCCGACGTGCGTGACTACTTCCGCTATCACGCGTCCCTCTCGGAGCCATGGGACGGTCCGGCCGGCGTCATCTTCACTGACGGTCGGCGCGTCGGCGCGTCGCTCGATCGCAACGGTCTGCGGCCGCTGCGGTGGCAGCGCACCAGCGACGGACTCGTGGTGTGCTGCTCCGAGGCCGGTGCGGTGCCGGTGACCGGCCACGGCCAGGTGAAGCGAGGACGCCTTGGCCCGGGCGAGATGTTGTGCGTCGACCCGGACGCCGATGTCGCCTGGCAGGACGACACACACGTGAAGCGCTGGCTCGCGAGCCGTGCCCCATACGGCGACTGGGCGCGCGACGGCCTGCTGCCGTACCCGACCGGCACTGCGATCGGCATGCCTCCTACCCCCGAGGATCTCGTGGCCGAGCAAGCCGCGTTCGGTTGCACCCGCGAGGAGGTCGTCATGGTGCTCAAGCCGATGGCCACTGACGCCAAGGAGCCGACGTTCTCGATGGGTGACGACACGCCGTTCGCGGCGGTCGCGACCAGGGCGCGTCCGGTGTATGGCTTCCTCAAGCAGCGATTCGCCCAGGTGAGCAACCCGCCGATCGACCACCTCCGAGAGCGGCTCGTGATGTCGTTGCGCACCTGCATCGGTCCGAAGCGGCCGCTGCTCTCGGAGGATCCGGCTGCCGCCCGCCTCCTCGAGCTCCGGACGTTCTTTCTGTACCCCGACGCGGTCAGCGGGCTGCTCGACTCGAGCCGCTCGCCCTTCCGGGCGGAGCGGCTCGACGCGACGTTCGCGGTCAGCGCCGGCGACGACGGCCTCCAGGCCGGTATCGACGCACTGGTGAGCGCGGGCCTCGCAGCAGTGCGCGACGGTGCCGCCGTCCTGATCGTGTCGGACGCATCCATCAGCGCCGAGCGGGCGCCGATCCCGTCGCTGCTCGCGCTCGGCGCGCTCCACCATGCGCTGGTCGAGGCGCGCGTGCGGCAGGCCGCGTCCCTCGTGGTCGACAGCGGCGACGCGCGCGACACGCATTCGGTCGCGTGCCTCCTCGGCTACGGGGCTGACGCGATCTGTCCACGGGTCGCGTTGTTCACGGTCGCCGCGATGGCCGACGACGGCCAGCTCGGCGAGCTCCACTCTGCCGACGCGCAGGACAAGCTGCAGGCGGCAATCGAGGATGGTGTGCTGAAGATCCTCTCGAAGATGGGGATCTCGACGGTCGACGGCTACCGCGGCGCCCAGATCTTCGAGGCCCTCGGTCTCGGCCCGGAGGTCGTCGATGCATGCCTGCGCGGCACGCCGTCGACCGTTGGGGGGTTGGCGTTCGCCGCGCTCGGCGCGGACGTGCTCGCGCGCCACTCGGTGGCGTTCTCGGAGACCCCGGTGCTCGACGAGCCTGGGATCATCCGCTTCCGCAAGCGGGGCGGTGAATACCACGGCAACAACCCCGACATGATCAAGGCGCTGCAGGCGTCGATCGGGCTCGTCGTCGAGGATCCCGACGCCGAGCCCGCCGCAGTACTGGGAGGGGCGGACGCCCGCCGCGGCGCGCGCACCGACGACGGCGGCAAGTTCGCGTCCATTCCCGCGGCTCCGCCTGAAGAGCAGGGCCGGGTGATCTTCCTCGAGGGAGATCATGCGGACCCGTTGCCGGCGTCCGATCCGCTCGACGTGCGTGCCGCGCACCTGCTCAAGCAGGCGGTCGACCTCGGTCGTGCCGACCTCTACGACCGCTTCCGCCAGATCGTCGAGGCGCGGCCGGTCACCGAGCTCCACGACCTGCTCGACCTCGTGCCGTCGGGCGATTCGGTCCCGCTCGAGGAAGTCGAGCCGGTCGAGGCGATCACGCGCCGGTTCTCGACCGGTGCGATGTCACACGGGGCGCTCTCGGCCGAGGCCCACGAGACCCTGGCGATCGCGATGAACATGATCGGGGGCAAGAGCAACTGCGGAGAAGGCGGCGAGGACCCGGCCCGGTTCCGGAGTCGCGGCACCTCGCGCGACCGCAACTCGCGCATCAAGCAGATCGCGTCGGGCCGCTTCGGTGTCACGCCCGAGTACTGCGCGTACGCGGACGAGCTCAACATCAAGATGGCTCAGGGTTCGAAGCCCGGTGAGGGTGGGCAGCTCCCCGGTCACAAGGTGAGCCAGGAGATCGCGCGCCTGCGCTTCACCCAGCCCGGCGTCGGGTTGATCTCGCCGCCACCGCACCATGACATCTACTCGATCGAGGACCTCGCGCAGCTGATCTATGACCTCAAGCAGGTGAACCCGTCGGCCGAGGTGTCGGTGAAGCTCGTCGCCGAGGACAACGTGGGCACGATCGCTGCGGGGGTCGTCAAGGCGCTCGCCGAGGTCGTGCAGATCTCGGGCGCGAACGGCGGAACCGGGGCTTCGCCCCTCTCCTCGATCAAGCACGCAGGGCTCCCCTGGGAGCTCGGTCTTGCCGACGCCCAGGCGACGCTGATCGAGAACGACCTGCGTGACCGCGTTCGGTTGCGTGTCGACGGCGGCTTCAAGACCGGTCGCGACGTCATGATCGCCGCCCTGCTCGGCGCCGACGAGTACTCGTTCGGGACCGCGGCGATGCTGGCCGAGGGCTGCATCATGGTGCGCGCGTGTCATCGCGACACTTGCCCGACGGGCATTGCCACCCAACGTCCCGGATTGCGGGCGAAGTTCGCCGGGACGCCAAAGGGCGTTGCGACGTACATGCTGTACGTCGCGGACGAGGTGCGTTCGCTCCTCGCATCGCTGGGGTTCCGCACCCTCGATGAGGCGATCGGACGTGTCGAGCGGCTCACGCAGCGGGTCACGGGTGACCCCCGGGCCGACGCGCTCGACCTGGCGCCGCTCGTGCGTGTCCCGGCCGATCCGGAAGCGCCGCGACGCTTCGTCGCGCACGTGCCGATCCAACGGCCGCGCTCGGCTCTCGACGCGCAGCTTCTCGAAGACGCGTACTGGACTCTCTGGGGCGGTGGCGACGAGGCGTTGGAGTACACCATCACCAACGCCGATCGCACCATCGGTGCATCGCTGGGGGGCGCGATCGCGCTCGAGTTCGGCCAGCTCCTCCCGCCTGGTTCGGTCACCGCACACTTTGACGGTTCGGCGGGCCAGAGCTTCGGGGCGTTCCTTCCCGGGGGCGTGACGTTGGAGCTCGTCGGTGAGGCTCAGGACTACGTGGGCAAGGGCCTCGGTGGCGGTCAGATCGTCGTGCGCCCACCCGCCGACGATGCCGGCGACCCCGTGCTCGCGGGGAACACCGTGCTCTACGGAGCGACTGGTGGCCGGCTCTTCGTCGCCGGCCGGGTGGGGGAGCGCTTCTGCGTCCGCAACAGCGGTGCGACCGCGGTCGTGGAGGGCTCCGGTGACCACGCGTGCGAGTACATGACCGGTGGCACCGTCGTGATCCTCGGGCCGTTCGGCTACAACCTCGGGGCGGGGATGACGGGCGGCCAGGCTTACGTGTACGACCCCGACCAGACGCTCGCGACGCGGCTGAACCGCCAGCTGGTCGACGCGGCCATCGTCGACGACGCGCAGGCGGCCGAGCTCGAGTTCCTCACTGCCGTGCATCGTGAGCTGACCGGGTCGCGGTTGGCCGATTCGATGTTGGCCGACTGGGACGCGACGCTCCGGTCGTTCTGGCGGGTGGCTCCGGTCGGCGAGGTCGCGCGGATCGAGCGGGCCAACGAGGGAGTGCTCGGCACCGCCCGTTAGCGTTGGCGTCGACGCCGGGTGGGTGCATGCCGGGCGTCGCGTGTTGACCTAACGCACCGGGCGGGTCAGGTGCCGAGCACGAGCACCGGTCGGGCGTCGTAACCCAACGCCCGCGCGACCAATGCCTTGATGGTTCCCTCGCGTGCGTGCTCGTATGCCCGCACCGCCCGGTTGTATGCCTTCACGGTCGCGGGTGCGACGACGGCCTGGTCGAACGCGGCGAACGCCGCCGCGATCGCCGGATCGGCGGTGAGTCGCGCCGACGCGCCGACGTTCGCGCGGGCTCTTCGGGCGAGTGCCTCGAGGTCGTCGGCGGTCGCCGCCTCGGCACCAGGGTCGGTGTGCTTCGGACCCCGCAACGCGAACGCCCGCCAGCGCTCGAGCTCTGCGATCAGGTCCACGGTGGCGGCTCGGTCGCCCGCGCCGGCGGCGGTGAGCCCAGTGGCGACGTCCCCAAGGGCCTCGTAGCGCGTCGCCAGCGGTGCGCGAAGCGGCGCCCATGTCGCGTCGACCTGATCACGGGTGTCGACGAGGTCGGGCCGCACGAGGAGTGCGGCGGCCACGACGCCGCCGACCACGAGCAGCACGAGTACCAGGAGGATCCAGCGGAGACGACGCATGGGTACCGGCGAACCTAGCGGCCCCCCGAGCGAATGCCGCGGAGCGCAACCGACCAGGCTCACGATCTGAGGCGTCGCCTGTCGATGGTCGCGTGGCTCGCTCTCGCAGTCCCCGGCAAGAGATCGCGGTCGTGGCCGCGGTCGTGGCCGCGGTCGTCGTCGGGGCGTCGCTCGTCGGTTGGTGGCTCGGCGAGGCCCATCGGTCCGCCGACGCGCCGTGGCGCGTCGCCCGCGTCGACGACGGCGACACGATCGAGGTCGTCCGTGGTTCCCAGACCGATGTCATCCGCCTGCTCGGCATCGACACCCCCGAGACGCATCACCCGACCAAGCCGGTGCAGTGCTTCGGTCCCGAGGCCTCGGCGTTCACGACGCGGCGCCTGACCGGTCGGCTCGTTCGGCTCGAGAGCGACGTCGAGGAGCGCGACATCTACGGTCGGCGACTCGCCTACGTGATCGTCGGAGGGCGGCGGTTCAACGACGAGCTGCTCCGGCGCGGCTACGCACGGCTCCTGGTCATCGCCCCGAACCGTGCGCACGGGAGGGAACTGCTTGATGCCGAGCTCGAGGCCCGGCACCACCGCCGCGGGCTGTGGAGCTCGTGCGAACCGTCGTGAGCACCGCTCCCGGAACCGATCAGCCTGAACGGGCCTGGCCGCTAGGTGTAGACGCTCGTTGTGATGCTCTTGGCGAGCGCCGTGAGCGCGGCTGCCGTGGCTGCCTCGTCCTCGAGCTCCGTCATCTGGAGATTGAGGAAATCCTTCCCCTTGATGATCGTTGCGGTCGGCGGCTTCTGAGACAGGTCGTAGAAGGCAAGCTTTGCGCCCTTGATGCCCTTGATCTTCACTGCGCCGTCCACCTTCGAGGCGATCGTCACATCCTTCTTGGCGATGCCCTTGTACTTCCCAATGCTGAAGAAGACATTCGTGCTGGCGGTCCCGTTCGGGATCGTACGAGTGACCGACACGCTGCACGCGTCGGTGCCCGACGGGGTCGGGACTCCGACCTCACCCCCGAGCGTGTCCCCGAGCCCCGCCGCACCCAGCGCTGCGCACGGGTCGACCTTCTGCTTGGCCGAGACAGATGCTTGCGCGACGGACCCGACGCCGAACATCAGCACGGTCAACGATGCAACCGCGATCAACCGATTCCGCACGTTCACACCATGGCTGCGAGCACTTCGTCGAACACGTCGACGGTCGTGTCCGGGTGCAGGAACACCGCTCGTCCTACGGTCTCGCCGCGCCACTTCGTCGGGAGCACGAACGCGACCTGGTCGCGGAGCAGCCGCCG
>JALHSW010000526.1 GCA_022865365.1 Acidimicrobiia bacterium
AGGGCGGGCTGACTCCCGCGCGATGAAGACACTCGTATCGGCTACGGCCCTCATCGGCTCTCGACGTCGTCGGTCGTCTCCGGGACGAGCCGGGCGAGGTCGTCCGTGAGCGCGGCGTCGGCCCGACGCCCGGCGAAGCGCGTCACGAACTCGTCTCGCCGCATCCAGCGCGTTCGCCGCTCCAGCGGGCGCAGGGTCGCGATCGGCCGTCCGTCCACGGTGATCGTCACCTCCTCGCCGTTCTCCACTCGCGTGAGGACACCGCGGGTGTCGTTACGTAGCTCTCGCGACGGTACGTCACTCATGCGACGAGCGTAGCAGATCTGCGACGTTGCGTCTTAGCCAGTTGTCAACCGCCTTCTTGTCAGATATTATCTGATACAGAGTCCGACGGTATTAAAGTTACGACAGTGATCTTCACAACCCCCGAACTGGGCCCCGCAGAGCACGCCGTCCTCGCCCAGGTCGATGACCTCGAGAGCAAACTGCGCCTCCAGCTTCATGAGCCGCGTCGGTGGTTCGGGTCGCTGCGTCGCGTCTCGTTTGCTCGGGCCGTTCAGGGGTCCAACAGCATCGAGGGGTACAACGCCGAGCTGGACGATGCCGCCGCTGTGAACCTCGGCGAGGAGCCGCTGGACGCAACGGAGGAAACGCTCCTCGCGCTCAAGGGCTACCGGGACGCGATGACGTTCGTGCTGCAACTCGCGAACGAACCCGACTTCGAGTACAGCGAGCAACTCCTCAAGAGCCTGCATTTCATGATGACGAGCTATGACCTGAAGCACCGACCTGGCCGTTGGCGCGCGGGCGCGATCTTCGTTCGCAACGACGACACGGGCGACATCGTGTACGAGGGAGCCGAGATCGACGAGGTGCCCTCCCTGATGCACGAACTTGTGGGGCAACTGGACGCCGAGGATGACGACGACTACCCGGCGATGGTCCGAGCCGCGATGGCACATCTGAACCTCGTGCTCATCCACCCATTCAGAGACGGCAACGGACGCATGGCCCGCTGCCTGCAGACGCTCGTTCTCGCTCGCGAGCAGATCCTGGAACCCGTGTTCTGTTCGATCGAGGAGTACTTGGGCAGGAACACGATCCCCTACTCCGACATCCTCGCCGAAGTGGGTGGCGGCAGTTGGCAACCGGAACGAGACGCATTGGCGTGGGTCCGATTCTCGCTGACGGCGCATCTGCGCCAGGCGCGAACGATGCTGCGACGGATCAAGGAAGCTGAACGTCTTTGGGAAGAACTCGAGCGGCTCACCGCGCTGCGTTCCCTCCCCGAAAGGACGATCCCCGTCCTCTACGACGCCGCGATCGGACTACGGGTTCGCAACTCGACGTACCGAGCAATCTGGGAAGGCGAGATCACAGATCACACCGCCAGCCGCGACTTGCGCCAACTCGTAGACGCGGGCTTCCTCGTGCCCCACGGCGAGAAGCGCGGACGCTTCTACCGAGCAAGCAAGGAACTGGGCGGGGTATTCCAGACGATCATCGATGCCAGGGACCCCCGCGACAACTCCGACCCGTTTGCTACCAACCAGTAGTCGACCTCATCCTGCACCCGGACCCAGGCGAGAGCTCAGTCGAGCTCGGACGCCCAGTCGTGGCGCTCGAGGTGCTCCTTGAGGCCGTTGAGGAACGCGGCTGCGTAGGCGCCGTCGAACGCACGGTGATCCCACGCGAGGGCGAGCATCCCGACGTGGCGCACCGCGATCAGGTCGCCCCCGTCGGCGCCTTCGATCACCCGGGCCTGCTTGGCGATGCCGTCGGTCGAGAGGATCGCGACCTGGGGCTGGTTGATGATCGGGAGGGTGAGGAACGTTCCGTACGGGCCCGGGTTGGTGATCGTGAAGGTGCCGCCGAGCACTTCGTCGGGCATCAGCTGCTTGGCGCGAGCTCTGGTCGCAAGATCGCGGATCTCACCGGCGATCGCGCGCAGTCGCTTGCCGTCGGCGCCCCGGATGACCGGCGCGATGAGCCCGCCGAAGTCGAGATCCACGGCGATCGCGAGGTGCACCTCGCGGTGCACCACCAGCGTCTCGTCGACCACGCTCGCGTTCACGGGGGGGAAATCGTCGACCGTGTCGCAGAACGCCCGGGCGATGAACGGGAGGTACGTGAGCGAGTAGCCCTCGCGCTCCTTCCATGCGGGACCGGTCGCGGCGCGCACTCGCTGCACTCGCTCGAAGTCGACCTCGACGGAGGTGTAGACGTGCGCGCTCGTCGCCTTGGAGCGGAGCATGTGCTCCGCGGTGCGCCGACGCATGTTGGTGAAGGGAACGATCACGTCGCCGCGAGGCACGCTCGCGACCGACTCCGTCTGAGCCGGCGCGACCGGTGGCGCAGGTATCGGTGCCGCGGGCGCGGGCGTCGAAGGAGCCGTCGGCGCCTGCGGTGTTGGCGCAGGCGCCACCGGCACGACGACGGGAAGGGTCGCGTCGCGCGGTGAACCGGCGGCGTCGAGCACGTC
>JALHSW010000527.1 GCA_022865365.1 Acidimicrobiia bacterium
CGGGAACAGGTAGCCGATGTTCTGGTGGGTGACGGTCCCCAGCGCGACATTCGGGTCCCACATCGACGGCGCGCGGGACAGGAGTCGACCCGGGTCGAGGTAGAGGTACTGCTTCGTGTCGGCGGCCACCTCCCCGGCCCTCGTGAGGAGAAGCGGCACGTAGGCCACGAGGGCCAGCAGGACGACGACCGGCCAGGACCGCTCCGGGCGTCCCGTCCCGGCGCCGGCCGACGAGGGAGCCTCGGCCGGAGCGGACCGCGGCCGTGGGGTCATCGGTCCGCGGGCAGACCCGACAGCCGTCGCGCATCGCGCGCAAGCACTGCGAGCGTTCCCAGCGCCGTCGACTCCCACGTGAGCTCGGATGCGTACGCGAGCCCGCCCCGACCCAGGCGCCCGCGCAGGTCCTCGTCGCGGAGCACCGACCCGATCGCGCCGGCGAGCTCGGTGTCCCGGTCGACGAGCAGTCCCGTGGTTCCCTCGACGACCGCGTCAGCGTGGCCGCCGATCCGAGTGGCGACCACCGGGGTGCCGCACGCCGACGCCTCGGTCAAGGACATCCCCCAGCCCTCCCGAGCCGACGCGCTCGCGACCACCCACGCTCGTCGGTACAGCGCGACGAGCTCGTCGTCGGAGATCCGTCCAGGGAGGTGCAACCACTCCTCGGCGCCGAGGGACCGCTGCAGGGCCTCGAGCTCCTCACGCTTGTAGCCCTCGCCGACGATCACCGCCTCGAGTCGAGGAAGGTCGGTCCGCATCTCGGCGAGGGCGCGCACGAGCACATCGAAGCGCTTGACCGGGACGAGTCGGCCCACTGCGACCACGAGCGGCACCGAAGACCGGCTCCCGCCTGGAGTGAACCGCGGATCGATCCCGGGCGGCACCACGGTGATCCGACCGGGCCGAAGCCCCATCTCCTCGACCAGCTCGCGCTTGGAGGACGCCGAGAGCGTGATGATCTCCGTGTGCCGGTACAGCGGCGGGGCGAGCCGACTCTCCATCAGGCGGCCGGCGCTCGCGAGCCGGTCCGGGAGCGTCATGTTCCACATCTCGGCGTGATGGTGGTGCAAGAACACCGCCCGTGGCCCACGCGCCCACACGGGCGAGAAGAACGGCATCCCGTTCCAGATCTCGATCAGCCCGTCGCTTGGGCCGTGCCAGCCCAGCGACTGGCTGATCGCCGCACGCGGGAACACGAGGTAGCGGCCCGCCTTGCGGATCACCCGATAGCCGTCGCGCCACGCGACCTGCGGGTGCCCCGGAGCGAACGAGGTCCGCATCGTGACCTCGATCCCCGCCTCGGCCCAGTAGCGCGCCACCATCGACGCGTGGATCTCGGAGCCCCCGGCTTCGGGGTCGTCGAGGTCACGCCACGCGAGCATGGTCACGCGGCGCAGGCCTGCGCCGCTCGCGAGGTCGCCGAGCTTGGTGATGGTGGCGTCGTGGTCGGGCACGGCCCCGTGCTCGTCGGTGAGCCGCGCCCCCATGGCGCCGGCGGAAGACGCGAGCCTACGTGACACCGTCGGGCCCGGACACGTCACCGCGGGCGAGCCCCGGTAAGGTACCGGCGCCGAGCCACTCCCATGACCGACGACGCGCCCCCCTCCGACCCCGCCAG
>JALHSW010000528.1 GCA_022865365.1 Acidimicrobiia bacterium
ACCCGACGCGACTGACGACACGTTGCGTTCAGCCACCGGCAAGCCGATCCCGCCTCCACCCGGTCAGCGCCAGCTCCCGCCCCCGCCGGTCGGCGGTCGTTCCTTCACGCCCGGCACCGGTGGTGGCGAGGGTCCGCGTCCAGGCGGCGCTCCGAGCGGTCCCGGAGCCGGCGGCGGCTTTCAGCGTCGACCCGGCAGTGCCCCTGGCGCCGGCGCCGGCCGTCCCGGTGGCGGTGGACCGGGTGGCGGTCCTGGTGGTCGCCCTGGCGGTGGACCGGGTGGCCGTCCCGGCGGCGGCGGTCCCGGTGGTCGCGGCCGTCCCGGACCGCAGGGTCAGCGCCCGCGTCGCAAGAAGCGTCGTCGTCGCAACCTCGAGGAGCTCGGGCCGGCGTCCGCACCCATCCTGACGCCGCTCGACGCGCCGGTTCCGGAGGGCGAGATCGTGGTGCCGCGCGGCATCACGATCCAGGAGCTCGCACCCAAGTTCAACCGCAACAGCGCCGACCTCGTCCGTTTGCTCTTCGACGCGGGCGAGATGGTCACCGGCACGCAGTCTCTCGCCGACGAGATGATCGAGCTCATCGCAGAGACGCTGGGTGGCGAGGTGCTGCTCGTCGAGCCGGGCCAGGAGCAGGAGCTCGAGCTCCAGACTCTCCTGGGTGACGAGGAGGAAGACGAAGACGAGGGTTTGCTCGTATCGCGCGCCCCGGTCGTCACGGTGATGGGGCACGTCGACCACGGGAAGACCACGCTGCTCGACCGCATCCGCGAGGCGAA
Source organism: Acidimicrobiia bacterium (assembly GCA_022865365.1). Lineage (GTDB taxonomy): Bacteria > Actinomycetota > Acidimicrobiia > IMCC26256 > PALSA-555 > JALHSW01. The sequence continues at coordinate 778 of JALHSW010000528.1, forward strand.
CGTCGTCGCCGGCGAAGCAGGTGGCATCACCCAGCACATCGGTGCGTACCAGGCCGAGCGCAACGGCAAGCCGATCACGTTCATCGACACGCCGGGCCACGAGGCGTTCACTGCCATGCGCGCTCGTGGTGCGCAGGCGACCGACATCGCGATCCTCGTGGTAGCCGCCGACGACGGGATGATGCCCCAGACCGTCGAAGCGCTGAATCACGCGCGCGCCGCCGACGTGCCGATCATCGTGGCGATCACCAAGGTCGACCGCGAGGACGCCAACACCGACCGGGTGCGCCAGCAGCTCGTGGAGCGCGAGCTCGTTCCCGAGGCCTGGGGCGGCGACACGATGGTGCTCGAGGTCTCCGCTCCGGAAGGTCGCGGGATCGACGAGCTGCTCGAGGCGATCCTGCTCGTGGCCGAGGTCGAGGAGCTCGCGACCAACCCGGACGCTCCGGCGCGAGCGTTCGTGCTCGAGTCGAAGCTCGATGCCGGGCGCGGCCCCGTCGTGACCGCGCTCGTCGAGCGCGGCACGTTGCGAGTCGGAGAGTCCGTGGTCGCCGGTGGCGGCTGGGGACGTGTGCGTGCCCTGTTCAACGACCGCGGCGAGTCGGTGAAGGAAGCCGGCCCGTCGACGCCCGTCGAGGTGCTCGGGCTCGACGACGTGCCGCTCGCCGGCGACGAGCTGCGGGTCGCACCCGACGACAAGGTCGCGCGGACCGTCGCCGAGGCCCGCGCCCGCCGTCGTCGTGCCGCGAACCTTTCGCACCCGATGTCGTTGGCCGGCGGCACGCGTCTTGAAGATATCTTCGCGATGGTCCAGCGGGGCGAGGTCGCGACGCTGAACCTCGTGCTCAAGGCTGACGTGCAGGGTTCGCTCGAAGCGGTCACCGATGCGCTGCGCAAGCTCGACCAGGAACACGAAGAGGTGCGTCTGTCGTTCGTGCACCGCGCGGTCGGTGGGATCACCGAGTCCGACGCCGATCTTGCGGCGGTGGCGAACGCCACGATCGTCGGCTTCAACGTGCGTCCAGACCGCAAGGCTCGCGAGCGCGCACACGCCGAGAAGGTGGAGCTGCGTCTGTACGAGGTGATCTACAAGGTCCTCGAAGACGTGAACTCCGCGCTGCTCGGCATGCTCCAGCCCGAGTTCGAGGAAGTCGTCACGGGTGACGCGGAGGTGCGCGAGGTCTTCGGCGTGCCGCGCATCGGCAAGGTCGCCGGTTGCCTCGTGCTCAATGGCGTCATCACCCGAGGCTCGAAGGTGCGCTTCCTGCGTGAGGGCGTCGTGATCTGGAACGGCGCCATCACCTCGCTCAGGCGCTTCAAGGACGACGCGCGCGAGGTCCAGGCGGGCTTCGAGTGCGGGATCGGGCTCTCGGACTTCCAGGATCTCAAGCCCGGCGACATCATCGAGACCTACGACCTCAAGGAGATCCCCCGCACCTAGCCCGGACAGCCCCACGCTCGATGTCTGGGGGTGATGTTGTGGGTGTGGCTCGCGTTGCCTAGCCTGGTGGGTTCATGTCCTCCCGGGGCCTGCGGGCCATTCGTTTCGTCGCGCTCGGCGCAATGTGCGCGCTGGTCAGCCCGGTCGTGGGGTCCGTCGCGGACCCGGCGGGGGCCCAGACCGACCCGTTCGACGCGGAGATCGAGCGTGCCCGAGGCGAGCTCGAATCGGCCCAGGCCGA
>JALHSW010000529.1 GCA_022865365.1 Acidimicrobiia bacterium
CTGATCCAGGTGGGAGCAACCCCGCTGGCCCTCAGCGTGATCGTGCCGATCACCGATGCGTGCGATCGGCATCGGTGAGGCGCGCGGCGCGGTCATAGCGATCACCGAGGACCACTGTCGCGTGAGCTTCGACTGGTGTGAGCAGGTCCTCGAGGCCCACGCCCGTCGGCCCGGGTGCGATGCGATATCGGGGGCGGTGGTGAATGGGGCCGACGAACGCCTCCTCTACCGAGCCCGGCGTGGGATGGCTGGAAGAGGAGCTCATGCCCGGGCTCGTCGCGTCGGGGAGCGTGTACAACGACGACCTTGTCGTCGCGGAGCCCGTCCAGCGTCTGGGACTCGCTCGAACGTTCGCGACGCATTTTCACAACGGACGCTCGACGGCCGGGATAGCGTTCACCATCGCGGCTGTGCCGCGTGGCGATCGTGCTGCGTCTTCCGCGGCGCACGATCAACCAGGTGCGGCGCGCGGCGCGCGAGAAGCCGGCGCACCGACGCGAGATCCTCACGGCGCTTCCGGTGATCGCGTTGCTGAGCGCGGCTGCCTCGATCGGCCAGGTGATGGGTGTGCTTGCGGGTCCGGGGAAGAGCCCCCTTCGCCTGAATGAGCAGGCGCCGACGGCCCCCGCGCTACCTCCCGGCGACGCGCCGGTAGAGGGCCGCGAACTCGGGTCCGGCCCGCTCCCAGGTGTAGCGGCGGACGCACTCGTTGCCGAGCGCCACGAGGGTTGCTCGTAGCTCGGCATCGTTGACGATCCGGCGCAGCGCGTCGGCGATCGAATCGTCGTCGAGCGGGTCGGGGAGCAGCGCGGCGTCGCCGACGACCTCGGGGAGCGGACCGCAATCGGCCGCGACCACCGGGATCCCCGACTGCATCGCCTCGAGCGGGGGCAACCCGAAGCCCTCGTAGATCGACGGGTACGCGAGCGCGGTCGCTCCGGCCAGCAGGTCGGCGCGCTCGGTCTTGGTGACGTACCCGATTCGGTGCACTCGGTCGGCGTGGTGGGCGGCGTCGAGCGCGGCCTGGAACGCCTCGACGCCCCAGCCGTCGGGCCCGACCATCACCAGGTGGAGGTCGGGTTCTTCGGCCGCCAGCGCGTCGAACGCCCGAATGAGCGCGGGAAGGTTCTTGCGCGGCTCGATCGTGCTGAGCGTGATGAGGTAGCGCTCGGCACCGGCATGGGCACGACCGCGAGCGGCGTCCCCAAGCTCGACGGGCTCGAGGCCGTAGTAGATCTGGGCGACCTGGTCGGCCCGGAGCCCGAACTCCGCACGGATCTCGTCGACGACGTAGCGGGTCGACGAGTGGATGGTGGCTCCGGCATCGATCGCCCGGCGCAGGTGCCGGGGGTAGGTGAGCGTGTCGGCCGTGCACATCTCGGGGAAGTGCAGGAACGTGAGGTCGTGCACGGTCACGAGCACCGGTGCACGCGAGGGCGGCGCGACGTAGTTGGTCGCGTGCACCAGGTCGACGGGGCCCGTCCAGTACTCGGCGCGGGGCCGTCCGATCGTCGGCCAGAGTCGCCGGGTCAGCCGGGCGGGAAACGCTCGTGGGGACGCGCGCACGCCCGGGGGCACTTCGGTGGGGAGGTCGCGACGCCCACGCCAGGTGACCGCGAACGCCTCGAGATCGAGCGTCGGGTCCTCGTGGAGCGTGGCGAGCATTGCGGCGGTGACGTGCCCGATGCCGGTTCGTCGACCGAGCAGCGACGTCGCGTCGTACGCAACCCGCAAGCGTGAGGAGTCGGGCACGCGGTCAGATCTCGAGCGGCTCGTGCTCGATCTGCTCCACGAGCGAGGCGAGTCCGCCTTCGGGGATGCCCGCGCGGAGTCGGGCGTACAGGAAGAGGCCCATCATCGCGGCGGCCGTTCCGGTGCCCGCGATGTACCCCAGCTCGACGCGCCGGAAGAGGTCGCTCCCGGCGACCGCCGTCACGGCGGCGAACATCGCGAGGCCGATGCTCCAAGCGACCAGCGCGCGAGCATGGCCGAGGAGCGCGATGAGCGCTTGCGCGAGTGTGAGGGCGAGAATGAACAGACCACTCCCGGCCGCGAGCATCGCCAGGTCGATGTTCCCGAGCGTGAACTTGGAGCCGAACAGGATCTCGCCGACGGTCGGCCCGAGCGTCGCGGCAGCGATGACCCCGATCACGCCAATGCCGACGACGACGACGACGAGCTTGCGCACCCCGGCGCGGAAGTCGTCGTGCTGGCCCGAACCCGCGAGGTGAGCGAGCTTGGGGAGCAGCGCGGCTTGCACGGCCTGGAACAGCAGGATCGGGATGCGAGCAAGGAACAGACCGACGATGAAGTCGGCGACCGCGTTCTTCTGCGCCGGCGTGGCGAGCACCTGGGCACCGATGAACGGCGCATAGCTCAGCGTCTGCGCCAGCAATGACCCGCCCAGCAGGAACCCCAGGTTCGCGGAGAGCTCCGACCACGGCGCAGGCGGACCCGGAGCGAGCAGTCCGTGCTGGCCGACGAGCGAGACCAGGCTGCCGAGCACCGGCGGCACCGCGAGGCAGAGCCCGTACCAGACCGGGTTCGAGACGCCCGCGGCCGCGAGCGCGACGCACGGGACGAACCGGATGATCCCTTCGGCGCCGAGGATCAGGCCGTAGGGGCGGAAGCGACCGTTGCCCGAGAGCGTTCCTCGGGTCACGTGCTGGAAGCAGTACGTGAACAGGGCGACGATCAGGCAG
>JALHSW010000530.1 GCA_022865365.1 Acidimicrobiia bacterium
CCCTTGTGGACGACGAGGGTGGCGTCGCCGCCGTCGTCGAGGATCATGTTGGGGCCGCCGCCGTCGGGCCAGCGGAGCGCCTGCTCGGTGCACCACCAGTACTCCTCGAGCGTCTCGCCCTTCCACGCGAACACCGGGACGCCCGTCACCGCGATGGCGGCCGCCGCGTGGTCCTGGGTCGAGAAGATGTTGCAAGACACCCAGCGGACCTGCGCGCCGAGTGCGGTGAGCGTCTCGATGAGCACGGCCGTCTGGATGGTCATGTGCAACGAACCCATGATGCGGGCACCGGCGAGCGGTTGCGCCGCGGCGTGCCGCTCGCGCATCGCCATGAGGCCGGGCATCTCGTGCTCGGCGAGCTCGATCTCCTTGCGACCGAAGTCGGCGAGCGACAAGTCGGCGACCTTGAAGTCGGCCTTGTCGTCGGAATGAGTCGCCTTGACAGTGGTCTGGGAAGCAGTGGTCTTGGTCATGTCTGGACTCCTGTGGGTACGAGCGCGGTCGAGCCGCGCGCCCTTCGCGAGGAAGGCTTCACGAGGAGTCGGCCCGGATCACCGGGTCACAGCCTGTCGAGGGGCCCGACCGAGCACTCAGCATACCGCCGCAGCACTCGACAGCTTTCATTGCACCGTGGGTTGCGCTGAGCGGTACTCACGGTGCAATGAAAGCCCCAGAGGCGCGTACCGCGTCGGAATCGCCTCGCGTCAGGCCTGGATCGGGCCGAGCGCGGCTTTGAGCTGGGCGATGGCATCGATCGGCCCGGGGTCGACGTCGTTTGCCAGCGCGAGGTAACAGCTCGCCCACGTGCCGAGGTACATGAGGTCGAGGAGCTGGGCGAGGCGCCCTTCCCCCTCGGCTTCGATCTCCAGTACCTGCACGAAGACCTCTTCGATCATCTCGCGTGCGAACGCGATCTGTTCGGAGAGGCGAGGGTGCTCGAAGCCATGGCGGAGCTGGACGAGCGTGAGGACCTGGCGCGTGACGTCGCCGTGCTGACCCCAACCGCAGATCTCTGCGTGGTTCAGCTCGGGATACGCACCCCAGAACGCGGGTGCCTTGGCGGTCTCGTTGATGTCGTTCTTGAGCCGTCGCGCCGCGACCGCTCCCAACGCCCCACCGCCGTAGACCACCGGGATCGTGCGCCCGATGCGGCGGGCGAGCTCGCGAGCGGGGTTCTTCGCGCCCTCGACCTCGGGGCGGCACTGATCACGTCGGCGCGCGAGCTGCTCCTGGGCCTTGATCAACGCGGCGTGGCCTTCGGGAAAGATGCCGAGCCGGAACACGGTGACGAGCAGGGGGGCAAGCAGCGCGCCGAGCGCACCGCGGGGCATGAGACCCGTCGGACATGAGATGCGCAGCCCGTGGTGCGAGGCGGCGAGCTCGTCGAGCGCGCCCCCCGTGGTGACGGTGACGACCGGAGCGCCGGCCTCGAACGCGCCGCGCGCCATCGAAACCGTCTCCTCCGTGTTGCCCGAGTACGACAGTGCGAAGACAAGCGTGCGCGGGCCGATGAACGCCGGCGTGCGGTACTGCTTGAGGACCGTCACCGGGACTGGCAGCGCGCTGCCGACGGCCTGGAGCACGTCGCCTGCCATGCCGGAGCCACCCATCCCGAGCACGGCAATGGAGTCGATCGCGTCTCCCGCGGGCAACGACGACAGGTCGGCCTCGGCCGCGAGCTCGTGCGCGGTCTCGAGCTGCTCGGGCAAGCCGGTGACCGCGTCGAGGAAGCCCAGGGAGTCAACTGCCACGGTTTCGCTCCCTCGACAGCGCGGTACGTGCCGCCGGCCTCGGAGCCGTTCGCTCAACTGCCACGGCTTCGCTCCCTCGACAACGCGGTACGTGCCGCCGACCTCGGAGCCGTTCGCTCAACTGCCACGGTTTCGCTCCCTCGACAGCGCGGTACGTGCCGCCGGCCTCGGAGCCGTTCGTTCAACTGCCACGGTCTCGCTCAGGCCTCGAAGGTGGGGGTGACGCCGTCGGCCTCGGCCTTCGCGACGAGTCGTGCGTGCTCGGTCTCGCCGATTGCCTCGGCCTCGTCGATGAGCATGATCGGGATGTCGTCACGCACGGCGTAGCGCCGCTTGAGGCGGGGGTTGTAGAGCGACGATTCGTCCTCGAAGTAGAGGAGCGGGCCCTTGTCGTCGGGGCAGGCGAGGATCTCGAGCAGCTGGGGATCGAGCGACACGTGGCTCTCCTTCTTCGGGGATTCAGTCTGCCTCGGCGCCGATGAGCGCGAGCACTTCGGCAACGTGCTCGGCGCACGAGTCGGCGTCGGCCGCTTCGAGGTTGAGGCGCAAGAGCGGCTCGGTGTTGCTCGGTCGGAGGTTGAACCACCAGTCGCCGAGATCGACGGTCAAGCCGTCGAGCCGGTCCTGGGGCGCGCCCACGAAGGCCTTGGCCACGGCGTCGACCGACGCGGCCGGGTCGGCGACCCGCCGGTTGATCTCGCCCGAGTCGGTGTAGCGCTCCAGCGGGGTGCGCAGCTCGGAGAGCGGGATCCCGGCGCGCGACAGCGTCTCGAGCACCACGAGGGCTGCGATCAGACCGGAATCGGCGCGGTAGTTGTTGCGGAAGTAGTAGTGGCCGGAATGCTCGCCGCCGAAGATCGCGCCGGTCTCGGCCATGACCTGCTTGATGTACGAATGCCCGACGCGCGTGCGCACCGTCGTGCCGCCGAGCTCGCGCACCATCTCGGGCACCGACTTTGAGCAGATCAGGTTGTGCACGACCATGCGGTCCTCCGCCGGCCCGTCGGGGGGCTGTCGTTGGAGGATCGACTGGGCGACGATCGCAGTCGTGAGCGATCCGCTGAGCGGCTGCGTGGTGTCATCGACCAGGAACACGCGATCCGCGTCACCGTCGAACGCGAGCCCGACGTCGGCGCGCGCCTCGAGAACAGCATGTTGGAGGTCCTCGAGGTTCTCGGGCTGGATCGGGTCGGCAGGATGGTTCGGGAACGTGCCGTCGAGCTCCTCGAACAAGATGCTGAGCTCGAAGGGCAGGCCCGCGAACACGGCAGGCACGACGAGGCCGCCGACCCCGTTCGCAGTGTCGGCGACGACACGAAGGGGTGCCAGCGCTTCGAGGTCGACGAAGGAACGCACATGCGTGACGAACTCCGGGAGGAGGTCGAGCTGCTCGGCGCGGCCTGGCTCCTCCGCCCGCTCGAGCAGCCCGTCGGCAACTGCGGCCTTGATCTGGAGCAGTCCGGTCTCTTCACCGACCGGCGCTGCGCCGGCGCGGCACAGCTTGACGCCGTTGTACTGGGCCGGATTGTGGCTGGCGGTGAACATCGCCGCAGGGGCGTCGAGGTGGCCCGCGGCGAAGTACACGAGGTCGGTCGACGCGAACCCGAGATCGACGACGTCGGCACCGGCGAGGTTGACGCCTTCGATGAAGGCGGCCACCAGCGCCTCGCCGGACGGGCGCGAGTCCCGACCGACCAGGACACGCGCCGCGCCCGTGAAGCCGACGAACGCATTGCCGACGCGACGCGCGACGGATTCGTCGATCTGGTCGGGATAGACGCCGCGCACGTCGTACGCCTTGAAGATCGAGTCGAGCTCAGCTGTCATGCGCGGGCACCGGGTCGGACTCCGTGAGGGGAGGGTCCATCGTACCGGTGCCCGGATTCTCCACGCCCTGATTCTCGACGGCCGGTTGCTCGGCACGGCGGCGCCTGCGGATCGGCCACCACACGAGGAGCCCGACACCGACCACACCCGCAAGGGTGCCGAGACGACCCAGCCATTCCGCGGTGGTCGTTCCGAACGACAACGTCACGTGCTTGGAGGTCGGAACGACCACCATCTGGTTCGGCGTCGCGCGATACGGACCGTCCGCGCCCGTGGCCTCCCAGTTCGGGAACCAGGACTCCTTCACGATGATGGGAACGCCGGTCCGTGAGACGTCGAACGAGATCGAGTCGTCGGTCCGGTGCACGTTCGTCACGTCGACGTCGGGCAGCGGCTCATTGGCGACCTTGCGGGCCCGCTCGGTCCCGACGTGCTGCCACGACGCAGGGCCGTCGTCGACGAGCACCCGGTCGAGCGCGTCGGGGTCGTTGAACCACGGCACGGCGATGCAGTCGGGCCACTCGTGGATTCGCAGGTCCTTCGCGTCGAGCCCGAGCCCCTTGAGCCGGCGGAGGCACGCGGCCTCGTCGCGGCTCGTGAACTCGTCGACGACGACCGGCCGGTTCTCGAGCGGGCTCACCAGCTCCGCGCTCCGGACGCGATAGATGCTCCAGCCGTTGGGCTGCGCCTGGTCGAGATCGGGCGATGTCGCCACCAGGCGCAGCCGAGGGTCTGCGTCGGCCAGGCTCTTCGATGCATCAGCGTGGACCGCGAGGTAGCGGATGCCGAGAACCTGGAGCCAGCGCACCCCGAGCGCGAAGTCGGCCTGGGTGCGGTACGGGACGCCGCGCACGGCACCGGACGAGTTCCCGGCGGCGGCCAAGGCTGCCGTTGCCATGAAGTGGTACGGGGTCGAGGCGGACGCCTCGTAGTACACGCCTTCGTTCGACGCGATGCGTCCGTGCGTCCAGTACGGCAAGAGCATCAGCGCGAGCGGCGACCCGTACACGTTGAGCTGGGTGTTCCCCTCCCACAGCAGCCGGCCGGGGGGAAGCTGCGCCGCCGCGTCGATGAACGCGCGGTACTCCGGGTACTGCTTCTTGGGCGTGGCGCCGTCGCCGCGCGTGTCCTCGTAGCCGCGGAAGTTCCAGCGCGTCCAGTACGGGAGGAACGACTTGTCGTGGTCGAGCGCGATCAGCGTGCCGACCGCGAGCACCAGGGTGAGGGCCCCGGCCACGATCGCGGCGACGAGCTTCGGCGGCGTGCGCGACTCCTCCCGTTCCGCGGCGCGGCGCGCCAGCCAGGCTGCGCCGCGGATGAGCTCGGCGATCCCGAGACCCATGAGGAGGAAGAGACCGAGATACCAGAACGGCAGGAACCGCAGGTTCCACGCCGGCGTCGCCTGGATGTCCTCCCAGAAGCGAAACATGAGCCCGGCAAGCGAGGTGATCGCGACCACCACGAACGTCGACGGTCGACGTGCGACGATCCCCCCGATGATCGCGGCACCGATGAGCACGGTCGCGCCCCACTGCCAGGGCCAGATGCCGTCGAGTCCGAAGAGGTAGCTCGGGAAGAGGTAGTCGGAGTACTGCGTGATCGGCGTGTACCGCATGTCGGTCGTGTACCCGAGCACCGAGAGCAGCGGCACCGTCCACACCGCGGTCAGCAGCCCGCCGACGACCGCGATCGCCGCGGCTCGCCCGAGCGACCGGAGGGGCCCGGCCGCGAGCCACACCACGAGCGCGCCGACGACCGCGAAGATCGCGACGACGAGGTGACTCATGATCACGAGGGCGAGCAGGACGGCCGGTAGCCACATCCGTCGACCGTTGCGCAGCGAGGCGGCGAGAGCCCCGAGGAACGCGAGCGAGAGCGCGAGCGCCAACGTGTACGAGAACTCCCCGGCCAGGTTGCTGGCGAGCGAGCCTCCCGCGATGTGCTGGTTGAACGCGATCGATTGGGCCGTGCTGGTCGTGCCCGGATCGCCGGTAAAGAAGAGGAAGGCAGTGGCGGCGACCGCGAAGGCAGCCGGTGCCGGACGCGGCAACCGCAACCCGCGAGCGAAGGCGTACGCGCCGATCGGCATGAGCAGCGGGCCGAGAACCGTGCCGAGCTTGAACGCGACGTTGTACGGAGCAACGAGGTCGAGACCGACGATCGCGAGCGCGGGGATCGGGAAGTAGAACTGGCCGGCCGGGAAACCGCCGTAGAAGTCGGGCGACCACCCCGAGAGTCGCCAGGGCAGGAGATGGTCACGCAGGTACGCGGGCCACCACACGTGCGCGGCGGTGTCACCGCCCGCGGGCGTCGTGTTCCGGAACAGGAGGCTCGGCTCGAGCTGCACGAAGATGAACGCGCAGCATGCCGCCACGACGAGCAGCCCGACCCAGACGTCGAGACGAGCCCACCAGCTCGTACCGTCGGGCGGGATTGGCGCAGACGGTCGGTCGTCCGACCACCCGGTTCCGGGCGCCGCGGGCGAATCCGATGCCGTCTCGCTCCCCGCCTCCGTCGTCACCGCCATGCCCGACAGCCTGCCAGCAACGGATGGCGGCGCTCGGTCGCGGAGCAGCCGAGCGGTTCGAACGGCGGCGGCCGGGTACCCCGGGGTCGCCGAGGAGTCCTCGACCAGTCCTCTCGACCAGGCCTATGGGTGACAAACGAGCTCGAGCACGCGGTCGAGCGGGATCTCGCCTTCGGGCGACTCCCACGTCTGGACCTCACAGCCTCCGCAGCGGCGGAACGTGAGCTCGGATCCTGCAACGTGCATGCGGATCTCGATCAGAGCGCTCTTGGCACAGGTAGGACACAGCATGCTCGACCCCCCAGTCGTGTTCCTCAGGGGGGGTAACGGCACCGGCGAACGGGTCCTTGAGCCCGGGAGTCACCCCGACCAGGAGGCCCCGGATCAGGAGGCTCCGGATCAGGAGATGATCAGGATCGACGCGAGGAAGTTGAAGCCCATGTGGAGCATGACCGACTGGGAGAGGTTGCCGGTCTTCATCGCTCGCCATCCGCTCACCAGCCCGAGCAGGAGGAAGGCCGGCACGTAGTAGTAGGTGTCGGGGTCGCCGATCACGTGAACGAGGGCGAAGATCAAGGCCGAGGCGAACACGGCCCGAGCCGGGTTCGTGCGCCGCACCAAGCCGCGCAGCAGCACCCCTCGGAAGAGCAGCTCTTCGGCCACGGGCGCGAGCAGCACGACACCGAGCGCGAACAGGGGCACTTCGATCCCGTTGGCGTTCTCGAACTGACGGACCACCTCCTGGGAGGAGCCGTTGAGATCGGCCAGCTCGGTGATGGGCAACAGCATCCAACCCGCCACGAGCGAGAGCCCCAGGCCCGCCGCGATCCAGGCCAGGTCGCGGGCCCGGACGCTCAGGCCGAAGTCCGCCCATAGGCTCCCCCGCCCCTTGCTTCGGGCGATGAGCGCGAGCGTCCCGATGATTCCCAGGTTCTGGGCGACGAGCCCCAGGATCAGCGCCGGTACCTCGAGATCCTCGGGGATCCCGCTCTCGGGGACGTGGGCGCGTGATGCCGCCACGATCGCGATCGGGACGACGGCCAACAGCGCGCACACGACGCCCACGATCCATGCGATCAGCGCGTCGGGCAGCCCCCACCGGAGCGCCGTCACCGGTGCGGGCGTCGGTCCGACCGGGTGCGCCTCCATGAGTTCACGGTAGCGGTGGGTCACCGTCGGTTCGTGCCCCGAGGTCACCCCGGAGGAATCAGCGCCGTACGATGGGAGTTCCGGAGAACGACCCGACTCTCCGAAACTCAACTGGAGCCACCATGAGCCGCCCCCCGTCCGAGATGCCGCCGGGTCGCCCCGCGCGCGGACCCGAGCGCAAGCCCGGCGATGGCCGCCCCACGCCCCCGTCGGGACCACCGTCGTGGACGCGGGTGTTGCCCTGGTTGCTCATCCTGGCGCTCGTCGGCGTGTTCGCCCTCACCAACATCTTCTCGATGGACAGCAGCTCGTCGAAGGAGCTCACGTACTCACAGTTCATCGACGCCACGACCAGGGGCAACGTCAAGAAGGTCGACTACGACCCCGACACCGGCAAGCTCACCGGCAAGTTCAAGGCCGAGCGCGGCGGCACCAAGGACTTCACGTCAGAGGGTCCGACCAACGACCTCCCCGACCAGGACCTCAAGCTGCTCAAGGAGAAGGGCGTCGACCTCAACTACAAGCGCGAGGGATCGAACTTCCTTCTCGACCTCATCCCCCTGCTGCTGCCGGCGTTGCTCATCATCGGCTTCTTCGTATGGATGAGCCGTCGCGCGCAGGGCCAGATGGGCGCGGTCATGAACATCGGCCGCAGCCGGGCGAAGGTCTACAACACCGAGAAGCCCAAGACGACGTTCGACGATGTCGCGGGCTACGGGAACGTGAAGGCCGAGATCGCCGAGGTCGTCGACTTCCTCAAGCACCCGGCGAAGTTCAAGGAGATCGGCGCGCGCATCCCCAAGGGCGTGCTGCTCGTCGGTCCCCCGGGTAGCGGGAAGACGCTCATCGCCCGAGCGGTCGCCGGTGAGGCCGGTGTGCCGTTCATCTCCGTCACGGGCTCCGACTTCATGGAGATGTTCGTCGGCGTCGGCGCGGCGCGGGTACGCGACCTGTTCCAGACGGCGAAGAAGCAGGCGCCGGCGATCATCTTCGTCGACGAGATCGACTCGATCGGGCGAAAGCGCGGCGCGGGTCTGGGCGGTGGCCACGACGAGCGCGAGCAGACGCTCAACCAGATGCTCGCGGAGATGGACGGCTTCGAGGCGACCGAGGGCATCGTGATGATGGCCGCGACGAACCGACCCGACGTGCTCGACACCGCGCTGCTGCGGCCCGGACGCTTCGACCGTCAGGTCGTCGTGCCGCTCCCCACCCAGGAGGAGCGCACGCAGATCCTGCGCGTGCACATGAAGGACAAGAAGATGTCGCCCGACGTCGACGTGAGCCTCGTCGCGCGCGGGACTCCGGGCATGTCGGGTGCCGATCTCTCCAACCTCGTGAACGAAGCCGCACTCCATGCAGTGCGCCGCGGATCGGCGGTCGTCGAGGGCGAGGACTTCGAGGCAGCCCGCGATCGCGTGCTCATGGGCCTCAAGCGCGACTCGATGGCCATCAACGACGAGGAGAAGGAGGTCATCGCGTACCACGAGGGTGGTCACGCGGTGCTCGCCTACGTGCTCGATCACGCCGATCCGGTGCACAAGGTCACGATCCTGGCCAGCGGGATGGCGCTCGGCGTCACGCACCAGCTCCCCGAGGAGGAGCGTCACATCTACAAGCGCGAGTACATCGCAGACTCGATCGTCGTCGCGCTCGGCGGGCGCATCTCCGAGGAGCTCGTGTTCGGTCACGTGTCGACGGGTGCACAGAACGACCTCGTGCGCATCACCGAGCTGGGTCGCAAGATGGTGCGTGAGTGGGGGATGTCGGAGCGCATCGGTCCGATGGCATGGGGCTCGCAAGGCGCGGTGTTCCTCGGCGAAGACCTCATGCACACCCGCGACTACTCCGACGAGACAGCACGGGTGATCGACGAGGAGGTCGAGCGCATCCTTCGCCAGGAGGAGAGCCGCGCTCGCCGCATCCTGCGGGTGCATCGGCGCGGACTCGACGCCGTCGCCCAGGCGCTCCTGGTGCGCGAGACCCTCGACGGCGCCGAGGTTTCGCTCCTCGTCGACGAGGCGATGGGACGCAAGGCCGGCGGCTACCGCAAGGTGCGCCGCGCCGACGGCACCATCATGGAGGTCAGGCCGCCGGAACCCAACGGTGGGCGCAAGCCGCGCAAGACGGCCGGTACCACCAAGCGCGCGAGTCGTAGCCGCAGCTGAGCAAGTCCGAGATCTCCGAGACCTCGGAGCGCTAG
>JALHSW010000531.1 GCA_022865365.1 Acidimicrobiia bacterium
CCGGAACCCTCGGCGGCCGGCGGATCGCCGACCTTCTGCACGAGGACTCGCTGACCATCGATGACCTTCGCCGCGAGGTTCAGCCGGTCGAGGTCGGCCTCGGGGAGACCGCCGCCCGCCGCTTCGACCGCGTCGATGACGCGCGACCCGGACGCGAGCTCGACGACGCCCGGCCGGGCCACCGCGCCCGCGACATGCACGACGACGCGGTTGCCCTTCGTGCTCGGCGCGCCGGAACCTGACACCGCCGCCGCCGGGTCGCTCGTCGGGGACGCACCGGGGGACGCACGAGTGGCCGCCCGACTCGGGGCGGAGCGCCGAGCCGTCGCGGCGCCTCCGGACCCGACCCGGTACCAGACCACCCCGGCGACCACCGCGATCGCTACGAGCACGGCGATGCCGGCGCGTGCGTCTCCGCGCAACGCGCTGAGGGCATCGCGCAGGCGGTCGAGCGGGCCGTCGACGCCACGCCCGCGACCGAGGCCGCGTCTGGGCACCGTCCGAGAGCCGGGCTCGCCCCAGAACCGCGGATCGGGCCCTTCTGGCAGTTCGGCGGGGCCGCGTGTCTCAGATGGGCTGGGCCGGTCCGACAAGCCCGGAGCTTCGAACGGCGGGGCGGCGCGCGTCGTCTCGAGGCGGCGGTAGGGATCATGGGGTGGGGACACGTCGGCCTCCGCGCGCGGGTAGCACGGAGGAAGCACCGGCGGGGCCGGCGTGACAGGCTCAGCCCAGGACGAAGTTCACCAGTCGGCCCGGGATCGCGACCACCTTGCGGATCGTTGCGCCTTCGAGGAGCGTCGCGACCTTGGGTTCGGCGCGAGCCGAGGCTTCGATCACCTCAGCCGTCGCGTCGGCGGGTACCCGGACGTGCCCCCGAACCTTGCCGTTGACCTGGACGGGGATCTCGACTTCCTCATCGACGAGCAGGGTCGGGTCGGCTTCCGGGAACGGCTCAAAGGTGAGCGAGGTGTCGTGGCCGAGCCTCGCCCAGAGCTCCTCGGCGATGTGGGGGGTGAGCGGTGCGAGCATCAGCACCAGCGGAGCGGCGACCTCGATGGGTGCGGCGCCCCGGTCGGCCACGACCTGGGTCAGACGGTTGTTCAGCTCGAACAGCCGGGCGATCGCGGTGTTGAACTTCAAGCCGGCCATGTCGTCGCGCACCGCGGCAATCGTCCGGTGCAGGAGCCGTCTCGTCTCGTCGTCGACTGGTTCGTCGTCGACCGCCCCGTCGAGGATCCGAACCGAGCCGGTGTCTTCGTCGACGACGTTGCGCCACAGTCGCTGCAGGAAGCGGTGCACGCCGACGATGTCGGCGGTGCTCCACGGCCGGCTCGCGTCGAGCGGCCCCATGAACATCTCGTAGAGGCGCAGCGTGTCGGCGCCGTAGTCGCGGTAGATGTCGTCGGGCGTCACGACGTTCTTCAGGCTCTTGCCCATCTTGCCGAACTCGCGCGCGACCGGCTCGCCGTCGTGGAAGGACTGCCCGTCGCGCTCCACGACTTCGGTCGCCTCGATGGCGATCCCGCGCTCGTCGCGGAACGACGGGGCCTGGATGTAGCCCTGGTTGAAGAGACGATGGAACGGTTCCGGCGTCGAGACGGCGCCCAGGTCGAAGAGCACCTTGTGCCAGAAGCGCGCGTAGAGCAGGTGCAGCACCGCGTGCTCGACGCCTCCCACGTAGAGGTCGACACCACCGCTCGGCTCCATCCAGTAGCGCTCGACCTCGGGGTCGACCATGGAGTGTTCGTTGGTCGGATCGAGGTAGCGCAGGAAGTACCAGCACGACCCGGCCCACTGCGGCATCGTGTTCGTCTCGCGTCGGTAGCGCTTCGGACCGTCACCGAGATCGAGCTCGACCGAGAGCCACGCCTCGGCACTCGCGAGCGGTGGCTCCGGGTCGCTGTCGGCATCGTCGGGGTCGAGGACGCGTGGTCGGAAGTCGTCGACGTCGGGGAGCTCGACGGGAAGGAGCGCGTCGGGAACGGCGCGCGGCGCGCCCGAGCCGTCGTAGACGATCGGGAAGGGCTCGCCCCAGTAGCGCTGCCGGCTGAAGAGCCAGTCGCGGAGCTTGTAGGTGATCGTCGCCGCGCCGTTCCCCGTCTCCTCCAGCCACTCGACGATGCGCCGCTTCGCTTCGTCGATGTGCAGGCCGTCGAGGAACCCGCTGTTGATCGCGGGACCGTCGCCGACGTACGCCTCACCCTCGAAACCCTCCGGCGGTTGGACCGTCCGCACGATCGGCAGGTCGAGCTCCTCGGCGAACTCCCAGTCGCGCTCGTCTTGGCCTGGCACCGCCATGATGGCGCCGGTGCCGTAACCCATCAGCACATAGTCGGCGATGAAGACCGGGGCCATGGCGTCGTTCACCGGGTTCAGCGCGAACGCGCCCGTGAACACACCGGTCTTGTCGCGGCCCTCGGCCTGACGCTCGAGCTCGGACTTCTGCGCGGCGAACTCCCGGTACCGCCGCACCGCTTCACCGGGCAGGACGTCGGTGCCGAAGATGCCGCGCCATGCCGGCGGGATCGGGACGGCGGCATCGGTGAGGGTTGCGCCGGGCCACTCGGCCGGCACGATGCGGTCGACGAGCGGGTGCTCGGGCGCGAGCACCAGGTACGTCGCGCCGAACAAGGTGTCGGGACGCGTCGTGAACACCTCGATCCCGACGTCGTCGTGGCCCTCCACGGCGAAGACGATCGACGCGCCGGTGCTGCGTCCGATCCAGTTGCGCTGCATCGTCTTGATCGACTCGGGCCAGTCGAGCAGGTCGAGGTCGGCGAGCAGGCGGTCGGAGTAGGCGGTGATCCGCAGCTTCCACTGCTCGAGCGGTCGCTTGAAGACCGGGAAGTTCCCCCGGTCGCTCCGGCCCTCCGCGGTCACCTCTTCGTTGGCGACGACCGTGCCGAGCCCGGGGCACCAGTTGACCGGGGCTTCTTCGAGGTAGGCGAGTCGGTAGGAGTCGAGCACTCTTCGCCGCGTGGGCTCGTCGAGCTCGGACCAGGGCTCGTCCTCGGGATTCTCCGGCGAGACCGGCTCGCGCACTCCGGACCCGAGCTCGTCGACGAGCTCTGCGATCGGCCGGGCCCGGTCGGCGTCGGCGTCGTACCACGACCCGAAGATCTGGAGGAAGATCCACTGGGTCCAGCGGTAGTACCCGACGTCGGTCGTGGAGACGCTGCGGCGCGAGTCGTGTCCCAACCCGAGCGCCCGCAGTTGGCGACGCATGTTCGCGATGTTGGCCTCGGTCGCGGCGCGGGGATGCTGCCCCGTCTCCAACGCGTACTGCTCGGCCGGGAGGCCGAACGCGTCGTAGCCGAGGGCGTGCAGGACGTTGCGGCCGTTCATCCGGTGAAAGCGTGCGTACACGTCGGTGCCGATGTACCCGAGCGGGTGCCCGACGTGCAGCCCGGCACCGCTCGGGTACGGGAACATGTCGAGGACGTAGAGCTTCTCTCGATCCCGCACCGCGTCGAATCCATCGGAGAGCGAACCGGTCGGGTTGGGCGTCCAGAACGTGTGTTGCTCGTCCCAGAAGTCCTGCCAGCGCGCCTCGATCTCGTTCGCGAGCCGCGCGCCGTAACGGAACGGCGGTGCGGTGGGATCTTCGGGCGGCGCGCTGGCAGCGTTCGTCATCGGCGGCGAGCGTAGCGAGGGCAGGTCACGAGACCGCTCAGGAAGCGCTGATATCGTGATCGTTCCTACGGGCCTGTGGCTCAGTCCGGCAGAGCACCTCCATGGCATGGAGGGGGTCGGGGGTTCAAATCCCCCCAGGTCCACTCTCCGTGGTTACCTCCACACTTTCTGTGGTAGCAGGAATCCCACGGTGCGCCGCGAAGGGCCGTCCATAGACTCGGATTCGAATGATCGGCGTCATCGACTACCGCGCCGGCAACGCACCGAGCGTTGGCTACGCGCTCGAACGGCTTGGCGTCGACCACCGTCTGGTCACGACCGCAGCCGAGCTCGACGGGTGCGACCGGTTGATCCTCCCCGGCGTGGGAGCCGCGCGCGCGACCATCGACTCGCTGGGTGCGTCGGGGCTCGTCGAACCCCTGTCGACGCG
Organism: Acidimicrobiia bacterium; assembly: GCA_022865365.1. Taxonomy (GTDB): domain Bacteria; phylum Actinomycetota; class Acidimicrobiia; order IMCC26256; family PALSA-555; genus JALHSW01. Next base: position 4,064 of record JALHSW010000531.1, read on the forward strand.
GGTCCGCGGCGACGGCATCCCCTTTCTCGGCATCTGCATCGGCCTCCAGGTCCTCTTCGAGCACTCCGACGAGGGTGACGTCGCCGGCCTCGGATGGATCCCCGGGTCCGTGCGTCGCTTCGACGACGACCTGCGTGTCCCCCAGATCGGTTGGAACTCGGTCCATCTGCGCCGGCACCACCCGGTCACGGCCACCTTCCCCGACGGTGGCTACGCCTACTTCGTCAACTCGTACTACGCGGCGCCCGCCGATCCGGGCCACGTGCTCGGCGAGACGGCGTACGGCGTCGAGTTCTGCTCGATCGTCGCGCACGCCAACATCGTGGCGACGCAGTTCCACGCGGAGAAGAGCGGCGAGCTCGGACTCCGCATCCTGGCCGCCTTCGCGGAGTGGACACCCTGATGCTCACCAAGCGACTCATCGCGTGCTTCGACGTGGTGGATGGGCGGGTCACGAAGGCCCAGCAGTTCCAGGACAACATCGACGTCGCGCCCGCCGAAGAGCTCGCGCGGCAGCTCTACGACGACCAGATCGACGAGATCGTCTTCTACGACATCACCGCGAGCGCGCAGAAGCGCAAGATCGACCTCGAGACGGTCCGGCGCGTCGCCCAGCATGTGTTAGTCCCGTTCA
>JALHSW010000532.1 GCA_022865365.1 Acidimicrobiia bacterium
ACTTCGCCTCCGAAGGGAGAACCGTCGTGAGTAGCTTCCGGGGCGGATTGCATCCGATCTATCTGCGTCGGTCGAGCATCGTCTCGCGTGCACTCGCCGTGGCGTGCCCGATCTGCCGCGAGCTGCCCGGTCAGGCGTGCCGGATCGAGGATGGTAAGCCGGTGGTGCACGATGCGCGCGAGTCGATCGCGTACAACGGCAGAAAGATCTGGGTGTGAGCACCGTCATTGTCCCGGACAAGTGCTTCTTCCACGTCGACGACGGCGGCGCGAGCTACTACCTCGTCTCTCGCGACCTGGTGCAGGACGCCGCGAAGAAGCGCGTGTGGCTCGGTGACGATGCTACTCCTCCCCAGTCGGTTCTCTCGGCCTGTGTGGTCGGTGATTGGTTCTCGTCGGAGATCTAGTGAAGTTCAACCGCTATACCAGGGGAGCGATCGTCGCTTACCCTTTCGATGAACACGGCAGCGTGGGCCTGCGTTACTCCGATGGTCGTGGCCTTCTGCGTACAAGCAACGGCATTCCCCGATCGGTGGTCGATCGATCCGACGTCGCTGACGTCACGGTGATCCTGGCATGCATCACCGAAGATCTCGACCAGGCTGCGTGCTCTCGCCGCGGTGTCGAGGCGGTCCCGTGAACGGTGACGATCACATCGTCACGCGGATCGAATTCCGCATGGTCGTCGATGGCCGGCCGGTGGCCGCGATCTTCGTGCGCCCCGAGAAGATCGCTGATCTGCTCTCCGAGGAGAAAAGTCTTGGTGAGTGGCTGCGCGCACTCCGCGACGCGCCCGAGGTTCCCGATAGATAATTGATAAGGAGAAACCATGACAAAGAAGAGCAAAAGCAAGAGCGCGTCGCCGAAGAAGTCGACGCCGAAGTTCGTAACCTCCGTGAGCCTGATCGACAGCCGCAAGGAGCTGCTCGCGAAGGTCGCCGGCGCTGTCGCCGCCGGCCTCTCCACCACGTCGACTCCGTCGATCTCGACGCCATTGGGCATGGCGACGGTCGCGGTGGACATCGCCGAGGCGATCCTGACGAAGGCCGGAATCCCGTCAACCGAGTCTGCTGCGGAGGCGTCGGCGGCGCCGACGAGAGACGCCAGCGTCGGAGCGGCCTCGTAGCTCCTACGCATGAGCCGCGAGACGAGGCACTACTGCTCCGTGTGCGGATCGCGTGGTCACCACCGGCAGCTTCATGACGAGGCGCTCTCGCGTAGCGAGCAGGCCGGCCGTCTCGTTTACGAGGAAGGAATCTCGTTCGCAGAGGCGGGCCGGCGCGTCGGCGTCACGCGGCAGGCAGCGCATCAGGGCTGGCGTCGACACGTCCACCGGAGGGATCTGCACCCGGGGGATCTGCAAAACCGCTTGACGTCTGAGACCGCACGTTGACCCTTGTACCCTTACTAGGATCGACGGGACGTTAGCCGAAGGTGAAAAAGTTGACTTCCGACCCGCCGCCGCCCTTGTCGGAGACCGACAAGCGGGAGGTCTGCGACCGGCACGGCTGGGTCGGAAGGAAGGTATATCAGCGCGATCGTCACGACCTCTGTGAATCGCCCGTCGAGCATGTCCTCGCTGAAGATGACGAGGACGGCCGCGGTTCCAGCGACGACGAGGATGACCACGCCATCGAAGATGTCGCCGTAGATGATGCAACCGAGGGTGACGAGGGTGACGTGGTGGAGCCCGACGA